>JANNAY010000696.1:0-7570 GCA_031384945.1 Deltaproteobacteria bacterium | reverse complement strand
CTGGCACGACATCGCCCAGCGCGCCTGGCGCCACGGCAAGGTGCTGCCCCTCGAGGTCATCGTCACGGCCGCCGCGCAAGCCGCAGAGGCGCTGCAGTACGCGCACACGCTGAAAGACAAAGACGGCAACTCCGCCGGCATGGTTCACCGCGACGTCAGTCCCGACAATTTGTTCCTCGCCACCGACGGCAGCACCAAGGTGCTCGACTTCGGCATCGCCAAGGCCACCGACCAAGACGCGACGCGCCTGACCGAGAAGGGCGAGCTGCGCGGCAAGCTGCCGTACATGCCGCCAGAGCAGGTGAAGACCGAAGACGTCGACGGCGCCGCCGACGTCTGGGCCCTCGGCATCACGATGTTCTACCTGTCGACGGCGCAGCGCCCCTTCGATCGCGACACGCCGCTGCACATCATGAACGCCATCCTCAAAGAGCCGGCGATCAGCGCGAGCAGCATGAATCCCGCTCTGCCCAGGGCCTTCAGCGACGTCATCGCCCGCTGCCTGCAAAAGGCCCCGCGCGATCGTTGGCCGAGCGGCGCCGCCCTCAAAGACGCGCTGTTGAACCTGCTGCCGGGGCCCCTCGATCCCCAGAAGTCGCGCGACCTGCTCGTGCTCGCGCAGGGCCTCGAGAAGGGCGACCGGCGGCCGCTGTCCGCGCAGCCCTCGGCGCCGACGATGTCGTGGGAGAAGCCGAAGCCGCCGCCTTCTGCTGCTTCTCCTTCTGCTTCTCCTGCTCCTTCTGCGTCTTTGTCGTCGTCGTCGCGTCCCGAAGATCGCCTGCCGACGCGCCGCGAGCCGTCGTCGTCGAAGAACCCGGCGCCGAAGTTGCCGCCGGTGGCGACGGCGCCGGATCGCCCGCGCCCCCGGCAAGACGCGCCCGAGAAGACCACCGTCAGCGCGCCGATGTTGACCGCCGACGAATCCGCTGACGCCAGCGTCGCCGTCTACGACGCCGACGAGAGCGAAGAAGACGACGCTATCGACGACGGCGACAGCGAAGAAGACGAAGGCTTCGGCGAAGACGCGCGCACCTTGGCCGAGATGCCGTCGCTCGAGCTGCCGCGTCCGTCGCTGTCGATCTCTGACCAGGCGACCGCCGCAGCCAACCTGCGCGACCTCGACTCGGGATCTGACCTCACAGCCCGCGCCGAGCCCACCGTCGCCGTCGCGATGGACTTCTCTTCTGAGCACCCCCTGCGCGGGCCCGAGCAGCCCGACTTTCACGCACAGATCACGGCGCCGCAGCGAGACGAGACGAACGCGACAACAGCGTCGGGATCGGCCTTTGGCGATCCCGACGTGGTGCAGCCGGCGCTGCTCGAGGTGAAACCGCCTGAGGCGGCGACCAACACGTTTTCGCAGAAGAGCCAGCAGCAGACGCCGGCGAATTCGACGTCGACGGCGTTCTCGTCGTTTCTCTCGGCGATGCGTTCATCGTCGGGGTCGTTGCCCGTCTGGGTCTTCGGCGTCGTCGCCTTCGGCGTCACCGTCGTGCTGTCGCTGCTCGTGGTGATGGTCGTGCACTTTCTCAAGTGACACTCACGGAGCTGGGCAAGCCGGAAACGCGGTCACGTTGGGCGGTTCACAGCCAGAGGCCGCGCGGTCGTTGTTGATGACGCATTCGCCGACGTCGACGAGGGCGTCGAAGCTGATGTCGCAGGCCTGGCCCGTGATCGAGAAGCTGTCGACGCGCGCGAGGCGGTCGAGGTGAACGACGTCGATGTGACCTTGGATGCTGAGGTCGCCGGCCTCTTCGATGTCGAGCTCGATCTCGCGCAGCGCCAGGTTCTGATCGACGACGAGATCACCGACGCGGCGCAGGCCCGCGAGCCCCGCGAGATCCGTGAGCGCCGTCGTGTTGCCAATGTCGAAGCGGGCGACCGCGCGCAGCGCCGATGACGCAAACGGCGAGAGGTCGCTGACGTCGGCCGTGATGAACACGTCGCGCTCTTCGACCTCGGGCGCGTCGGCGGCGTAGGCGGCGACGGCGTCGTCGTCGACGAGGGTGATGACGTCGCCGAAGTCTTGGTTTTCGGGGCAGCCCGCGAGCAGCGCCAACGTCAACGTCGTCAACGTCGTCAGCGTCAGCGTCGTCAGCGTCGTCATCGTCGCCCCCGCGCTGAGGGTGCCAGCCCCGGGAGTGTCCGACCAATGAGCGAAAACGCTGAAAAATCGGACACCTGACCGGGGTAGGAGAAGGTGCGCACTCCCTCGACGGATGCGATTCGCATCGTTAGACAGTCGCATGCACTTCAAAGAGCTCCCGCTGGGCGCAGTCGTCCAGCAAAATCTCGTGGCCCTCGGCTACGAAACGCCGACCCCGATTCAGGTCGCCGCCATCCCTCACGTCGCCGCCGGCAAAGACCTGATCGCGATCGCGCAGACGGGCACGGGCAAGACCGCCGCGTTCGCGCTGCCGCTGCTCGAACGCCTGGCGAAACCCAATCCGTTGCTCTCGCAAAAGATGCGGCGCCCGATCCGCGCCCTGATCTTGTCGCCGACGCGCGAGCTCGCCTCGCAGATCGAAGACAGCATCATCAGCTACGGCAAAGGCCTCGGCATCAGCACCGCCGTCATCTTCGGTGGCGTCGGCCATGAGCCGCAGCGTCAGATCTTGCGCCGCGGCGTCGACATTCTCGTCGCCACGCCCGGTCGCTTGCTCGACCTGATGAGCGAAGGTCCGCTCGTCGACTTCGGCAACCTCGAAGTGTTCATTCTCGACGAAGCCGATCGCATGCTCGACATGGGCTTCATCCACGACGTGAAGAAGGTCATCGCCAAGCTGCCGCCGACGGGCAAGCGCCAGACGCTGCTCTTCTCGGCCACGCTGCCCGAAGACATTCGCAGCCTCGCCAAGATGATCTTGAAAGACCCCGTCAGCGTCGCGGTCACGCCGCCGTCGACGACGGTCGAGGCCATCGATCAGTCGGTGACGTTCGTTGATCAGAAGCAGAAGCGCGCGCTGTTGCTGCACCTCGTGAAGCGTCCTGAAGTGACGCGCGCGCTGGTGTTCACGCGCACCAAGCACGGCGCCAACAAGATGGCCGAGACCCTCTCGGGTGCCGGCGTGTCGGCGATGGCCATCCACGGCAACAAGTCGCAAGGCGCCCGTGAGCGCGCCCTCGACGGATTCAAGAACGGCACCGTGCGCGTGCTCGTCGCCACCGACCTCGCCGCCCGCGGCATCGACGTCGATGGCGTCAGCCACGTCGTGCAGGTCGACCTGCCTGAAGTTCCCGAGCAGTACGTGCACCGCATCGGCCGCACCGCGCGCGCCGGCAAGAGCGGCATCGCCTGGGCCTTCTGCGCATCCGACGAGCGCGACTTGTTGAACGCCATCGAGCGCACCATCCGCAAGAAGATCGTCGTGGCGCCGACGCCGACGGGGCTGCCGCAGCCGCCGCCCGAGACGCCGCGCGCGCCGCTGCCGCCCCGCGGTGGTGGACGCGGTGGCGGCCACGGTGGTCGCGGTGGCGGTCACGGTGGTCGTGGCGGTGGTGGTGGTGGTGGTGGACGCGGCGATGGACGCGGGCCGCCGCGGTCGTCGTCGAATTCGAATTCGTCGGGTCCGGCGCGTTCGTCGGGGCCCTCGTCGTCGAATTCGCCGCCGTCGTCGGCGCCGCGCACGCAGTCGTTCGGCCCGGGTCGCCGCTGAACCCTCCGTGCTCCCTCGCGCCGGGTCGCCGCTGAAGAAGCTCGTTGTCTTCGGGGCGCTGCTCGCGAGCGCTCCGGCGTTCGCTTGCGGCTTCTGCGTCGACGCTGGATTTCGCCAAGAGCATTGGTGGGCGACGGCGCTGCCGCTGTTCGCCCTCGTGCTGATCATCGACGCCGTCGTCACCTGGCGCTTGTCGAAGCAGCGCCTGCGCATCCTCGTGCCAGTGCTCGCCGTCGCGGGCGGCGTGGTGCTGTCGTTTCTCGGTGGCGGCAGCGTCTTCTTCTTCGCCGCCGGCGCCCTCTTCTTGTTGGCGCCGATGTTCTTGTTGTCGATCGTCGTCGACGCGATGAAGTCGCCCAGGCTGAGCGCCGGCCGCGCCCTCGTCGTCGGCGCCGTCGTCGCGCTGGGCCTCGCCAGCACCGCGCCCGGCGCGCGCGACGACTCGGCCCTGCTGGCGATCGGCCGCGCGCGTCCGCACTACGGGCTGGTGCCGGGCACCTGGGTCGTCGACGAATTGAAGCAGCGGCCCGACGGCACAGCCAGCGTCGAAGCCGGCCTCGACGCTGCCGTCGCCGAACACAACGTCGACCGCGCCACAGGCTTCGTCCAGCTGCACACAGCGATCGGCGGTGACGCGAACCGCCGCGCGGCCGCATGCGCGTTCCTCGCCACCGTCGAGCGCAAGCCCTGGGCGACAGCGGCGTGCACGTCGTCGCCGTGGCAGAAGCCGTCGTCGGGCACCATCAACTGACGTCGCCGCGGTGAAGCTCAGCGCCCGGGGATGATGCGATGGAGCTTGTCGTGGAGTTCCTGCAGCTCGCGATTCTTCTGCTCAGTTGGAGTCTGAGGAATGTGCGTGAAAACGAAGGCAAGATCGTCGGCGGTGATCTCGTTGTTTGGTCGTCGAGGCAGAACCACGACCGGCCCTTCCGGCTCGAGGAGCACATAGGGATCACGCAGCGTTGAAGGCTATCGCACGCCGACGGGGCTCGCCACGACGACAGCGGCGACGTAGCCGAAGACGTGGACCGTGACCGCGCCATCGGAACAGCCCTCGCCGTGCCCCTCGCGGCGGCGATCGTGTTTTCTTGGGTGCGGGTCGCGGCCGAGGGCTTCGACGTTGTCGACGACGTCGTCGGCCAGATCGGCGGCCCGATCGAGCTTGGCCCGCAGTTGCGGCTCTTTCACGTGCGACAGCGCGTCGATGTCTCCGGCGGCGACGTCGGCGACGAAGACGGCGGCGGCGACGGCGCGTTCGTCGACGTGGGTGACGCGGGCGATGGCTTCGGCGAGGCGCACCCGCTCCGCGCGATCGTCGACGACAGCGCCGAGGATCATGCTGCGCATGGCCGCGCCGTTGCCCGCCGAATTCACGCCGCTGTCGCGCAGCCCGATCAACAGCTTGAGGCACGAGCGCAGCGTGGCCAGCCCGATGCCGAACGGCAGCCGCAGAAACCAGCCCAGCAGCGAGCGGCGAAAGGCGCCGACGACGACGGCCTCTCCGTCGTTGCGCCGCGTGAGGGCTTGTCCGAGCAGCGCGTTTTGTTCGGTGTCGTCGCTGACGAAGCCGGTGGCACCGACGAGGTGAAACCGCTGCGGCGTCAGGCGCTTCTTGACGATCGCCCGCGACAGCCCTTCGAACGGCAGGCCGAGCGCATCGCCAACGGCGGTGCCCAGCAGACATCCCTCAATCTTCGCGCGCCGATCGACCACGCGGCAGTCGACCTTGATCAGCGCGCGGAGAAAACCCCCAGCCCCGAATTTCGGGGAGGAGAAGTCGTGCGCGCTGCGCGCCGCTCTTCTTTTATTGCTCGAAAAACCCCAGATTTCGCGTGAAGCCAATGCCTCTTCAACGTCGACAGCGGTACGACTTGTCGAACCAATACATCATGAGTCAAGCATCGATGAGTGCCGAAACAAGAGCCTGCGCGCAGCGCGGCCCGACGTTCCCTCCCCGCAATTCGGGGCTGGGGGTCTTCTCGGTCGGCCTATTCGGCGGGTTTGCCGAGGACGACGCGGGTCGGCGTCTCTTGGTTCAACAGCGCGTACGTCGTGATGCCAGCAGCGGTGCCGCCAGCGACGAGGACGACGCCGCCGGCAGCGGCCCAGAACCACGGCTGCTCGAACAAGGACTCTTCGATGAGATCGACGCGCACCACCGTGGGCTCGTTGCGCGAGACGACGACGTCGACGGCCTGGGGCTGAAAGCCGCTCTTCTGAAACGCGAGGGTGTGCACGCCGGTCGGCAGGTCTTTCAAGGAGGCGAGAGGCGTGTTGCCGACCTCTTTGCCGTCGACGATGACGACGACGCCGTCTTGGGAGAAGACCTCGAGCGAGCCCATGTGCTTGGCGGCGTTGGCGCCGTCGAAGAGGCGCTGCGCCAACGGGCGCGCGAGGTTCAACAGCTGGTCATCGGGACCGCGAAACGCCGCCTCTTGGCGACCCAGGACCTGCGGGCCGCCTTCGCCGTTGTCGCCGCTGCCGTCTTTGGATCCGGCGTCGATGAGGCTGAGGGCGACGACGGTGGCGCCGCCGACCTTGTCGACGGTGCCAGTGACGAGCACGTCGGCGTTGACGAGGTGGGCGACGTCGCTGGCGCAGCGTGGCTCGTTGCAGCCGGCCAGCTGGGCGTCGGCCGAGTGCGACAAGATCGACTTGATCTCGTTGCGTGAGATGCCCTTGAAGCCCTCGAGGGCCGAGACCTCGGCGGTGAGCATCGTCGTCATCGCGACGGCCGCGGCCTCGGCGCCGACGCCGGCCTTGAGGTCGAGCACGGCGACGAGCTTCGGCGCGGCGGTCGGCGAGAACGCCTGGGCGATGGGGCCCTGCGGCGCGGTCTCTGACGTCGCCGCCACCGTCTCGGTAGTCGTCGTCGTCGGCGCTTCGGTCGCCGTGGCGGGCGCTGTCGTCGACGCAGTCGACGGCGGCGGCGCCCAGGCGAACGCCGGCGCGGTGAAGGCGGGGACGACGACGGCGACAACGACGGCGAGGCGCTTGGAGGACATGGCGGCATGGTCCACCGCCGGTCGGCCGGGCGGCAAGCCGCGCGGTCGGGGCGTCCGGATCAGTACGCCATCGCCGGCGACAACGACGGCGACAGCGACGGCGCCATCGCCTGTGACAACGACGACGACGACGACGACGACGACGACGACGACAGCGGCGCAGGCGGCGGCGTCGACGGCGGCGATGGCGGCGATGGCGGCGGCGATGGCGGCGGCGCTTGCTGCGGCTCTGGCTTCTTCTCGGCGGGCGGCGCGCCGCTGTCCATGAAGGGCGCGGTGGCGAGGACGCCGATCGATCCGCCGATCAGGGCGCCGAGGACGAGGCCGCCGATGAGGCCGACGACGCCGCCGACGACGCCGCCACCCAAAATTCCCAGGATCACGATGAAGCCGCCACCAGGCCCCGTCACCGCGCACGGCACCGTCGCGACGTAGCCGAGCCACACGCCGAGCCCGACGCCGACGACGCCGCCGCCGAGGCCGAACAAGGCGCCGCCGATGCCCGCGCCAGCGCCGCCCACGCCGAGGGCGCAGCAGCCGTCTTCGATGGCGGCGTCGTTGTCGTGCTTCGTCTCGCCCTCAGGCGCGAAGAACGGCTTCTTCTTCTTCTTCGGCGTCTCCGGCTGCGCTTGCTGCGGCTGCGCCTGCTCCGTCGGCGTCGGCGTCAACGCAGGCGGCGGCTCAGACGGCGTGGCGACAGCGAGCAAGAGCGCGAAGAGCATCGACAACGAGTACCGCGAAAAAGAAGACGCCCGCGCGAGGCGGGCGGGCGTCTTGTGGAGCGCCGGCGTCCCCGCCGGGCAAAGCGATCAGACCTGCGTCTGCATCGTCTGCTTGACGCCCGAGGTCGCTTTCTCGACGACCTTCGAGGTCAGCTCGAGCTCTTGCGAGAACTTGTAGACGGCGGCC
>JANNAY010000695.1:0-3203 GCA_031384945.1 Deltaproteobacteria bacterium | reverse complement strand
CCTTTGTGCTCGTTGGCCTTTGCGATCTCTTCGTCGAGCGTGCCGCCCTTCGACTCGTAGGCCGTCTTGTTGACGACCGCCTCGACTTCGAGCGACACCACGCCGAGCGGCAGGCTGGGACGCGCGCCGAAGTCGACGCTGACGCGGGTCTCCCAACCCGGTCCCCGCAGAGCGGCGAGGGCGTTGCCGCGCACCGTCTTCTCAGACTCAAGCGTGGCGCCTGCGCCGAGCGCTGGACCGCCAGTGACCTCTACGGACATCGTCATCGTCGTGCCCTCAGGGGCGCCTTCTTTGCCGCGAGCGCGCGCCTCTTTCATGAGCCGCTCGCGCACCTCAGGATCGTTGACGTTGGCGCCGTCGACGCGGCCGAGCGGAATGCGCACCGTCAGCTCGCCCTTGGCGCTCGCAGCGGCCAAGCCGACCTCGTGAAAGGTTGCTTCGCCCTCGACCTCGGCCTCGCCCTTGAGCTCGAGAAACGCCTCATCGCCCTCGACGACGATGGCGCCGGTCACTTCGCCCGTGAAGCCGCCGCCGAGGCCCTTTTCGTGGTTGAGCTTCAGCTCTGCAGCGAGCTCCATTCCGAAGCCGACTTCGAGCTTGCGTGATTCGATGGCGTCGCTGTTGAGCTGAGCCAAGCCCTCTTGGCTGCCCGGAACGCTCATGATCACCGCGGCTTCAGCGGCGATCTTCGCGGCGTCGGCAGGATTGTCGACGACGTAGGTGTACTCGCTGCGCCCGACCAACCCGCCGCTCGCTCCGCTCTTTCCGAAGGTTCGATCGGTTTCAGCGCCGACGCCGACGCCGCCGCCAACGCCAACTTTGACTTCGTACTTTCCGTCCTTGCGCTTCTCGATCTCGATCGAACCTTCAGCGGCGACGGCGATGCCATCGATCAGCGCATCGCCCTTCGCGCCGATCGCGACGCTCTCACCCGGCTTCAAGCCCTTGAGCGCGTCGCTCGCCAGCTTCGTGACGCCGATCGGGTCCGACGAAACCACTTTCTCGGCAGTCGTCTGCGGTCGCGTCAACGTCGCCTGCGTCTTCGGCGGCTGCACCGACGAACCGGTGTCCATCGCGTCTGTCGGCTGCATCGACTTGCCCTGCAGCTCCTCGATCGACGAGTCCGCCGCCAGCTCTTCTGGCAATGGCGTCGACGTCGCCGGCGTCTTCGGCGCCTCGGTCTTTTGCGTGTTCGTCGTCGCAGGCTGCGGCTTGTTCTTGTTGATCGACGTCATGACTGCCTCCCAGGGTGCGAGAGCTTCAGACAAGACGCGCGCAGACCACAAGCCCGCGTTGACGAAGGCGTCGTCGTCGACGAAGCCGACGTCGTGGCCGACCGTTCCCTCGTTTTCGCGCTCGACGTGCCGACCGGCGCCGAAGCCCTCGCCCTCGTCGACGAATTGGCCGGCGACGTCTCTGTCTTCAAGATCGGGCTCGAGCTGTTTGTCGCCGAGGGACCGTCGATCGTGAAGGCCGTGCGCGGCCGTGGCGTCGACGTTTTTCTCGATCTCAAGCTGCACGACATCTCGAACACCGTCGCCAGCGCCGTCAAACGCGTGGTCGACCTCGACGTCAGATTTCTCACGGTGCACGCGACCGGCGGTCCGAAGATGCTGGCCGCGGCGCAGGCGGCGTTGTCGTCGTCGTCGATGACGCTGCTGGCGGTGACGGCGTTGACGTCGCTGTCCGACGACGAGCTCTTGCAATCCGGCCACGTCGGCGGCGCCCTCACCCTCGTGCCGCAGCTGGCGAAGCTCGTCGCCGAGAGCGGCGTGCAGGGCCTCGTCTGCTCACCCCTCGAGATCGCCGCCGTGAAGCGGGTCGCGCCGTCGCTCGTCGTCGTCGCGCCCGGCGTGCGCGGCGCTGGCGACGACAAGGGCGATCAGCAGCGCACGCTGAGCGCCGAAGACGCCATCGACGCCGGCGCCGACCTCGTCGTCGTCGGCCGCCCCATCAAAAATGCCAATGATCGCAAGGCCGCCGCACGGCGCTTTGTCGACGAGATCGCCCGCGGGCGCGCTCGCAGAAGCACGAGAAACACATGACGAAGAAACCGCCGCGTCCCGCCATGAAGAACAACGGCGGTCAGGGCCGTCGCCTCGACCGCACGCAAGCCCGCGTCGAGCGCAACGAGCGCTTCGCCAAGAAAGAGGGCGGCCCGTCGTCGCCGTCAAAAGGACCGCGCGGCCCAAATCCCAACGACCGCGTCGTGCGCGCGCCGTGGGAGAAGCACAAGGACGCGCCGCCCCGCACGCAGTCGGCGCGATCGCCGATGCGGTCGCCGTCGGGTCCGTCTTCGGCATCGGGGCCGGTGATGACGTCGTCGGCCAAGGCGCTGCCGCCCGACGAGTGCGTCTACGGACGCCACGCCGTCGACGCGACGCTGCGCTACATGCCGCAGCGCGGAAAGCAGCTCTTTCACACCGACCACAAAGACGTGGCCCCCCTCGTCGAGCTGGCCAAGAAGATCGGCATCCCGACCTCGCTGGTCGACCTCGCCACCGTCGACGCCCTCGCCGGCGGCCGCGACTTCGCCGTCGCCCAGGGCGTCGTGCTCTCGTGCGACGAATTCCCCAACGCCAGCGTCGACGACTTCGACCGCGCGCCCAACCTCACCCTCGTGCTCGACGGCGTCGAAGACCCGAGAAACCTCGGCGCCGCCGTCAGAGCCGCCTACGCCCTCGGCGCCGGCCTGGTCGTCGTCCCCCACGACCGCGCCGCGGCCCCCACCGCGTCGGCGATCAAGGCGTCCGCCGGGGCGCTGTGCCGCATTCCGCTGGCCCGCGAGGTCAACCTGCGGCGCGCCATCGAGATCCTCAAAGAGAAGGGCGCCTGGATCGTCGGCGCCGAGGCCGACGGCGACGCCGCCCCGTGGGAGCTCGATTTGACCGGTCCCACCGTCATCGTCATCGGCGGCGAAGACCGCGGTCTGCGCCGGCTCACCCGCGAGGCCTGCGACCACGTCACCGCGATCCCGATGCCGGCTGGCGACATGAGCCTGAACGCCGCCGACGCCGCGTCGCTGCTGCTCTACGAGGTGCTGCGCCAGCGCAAGACGCGCACGCCGGGTGTTCGCAAAGCCGCTGCCAGGCCCGCTGCCGCCGTTGTTGCCCCCGTCGCTGCCCCCGTCGTGGCGGTCGAAGCGGCGCCGGCGAAGGTGGCGAAGGTGGCGAAGAAAAAGGCGGCGAAGAAGCCTGCTTGAG
>JANNAY010000675.1:0-11405 GCA_031384945.1 Deltaproteobacteria bacterium | reverse complement strand
CGAGGCCGGGGTCGGCGCCTCTTGCACGTCGACGATCTCGTCGAGACGCACCATCTGGCCCGAGCGCGACGGCACCACCAGCTCACGCAGGCGACCGACCGTCGCGCGGTCTTGCTCACGCAGACGCACGCGCACGTCGATGTCGTCGCCGCGGTCGGGCATCGTCGCGACGATGTCGCCCTCGATCGAAGAGCGCAGCGCGAGGGCTGCCGACGAAAAGACCACGCCCCGCTCGGCGGCGCGGCTGCGGTCGACGACGAAGCGCTGCTCGTCGCTGCCCGGACGCAGGTCGATGGCGACGTCGGCGGTGCCGGGCACAGCCTTGACCATCGCGAGCGTCTGCTGGGCGAGGCGGTTCAGCTCGTTGAGATCGGGACCGGTCAACGTCAGCTGCACCGGCTGCGGCTGCGCGTTGCCGTTGTCGACGAGGCCGGGGATCGAGAATTTCACCGACACGCCCGGCAGGTGCGAGACCCGCTCGCGGGCGATGCTCATGATGCTGTCGATCGAGACCGTCGGGCGGTCGTCTTTCGAGGTCAGCAACACCGTCATGTCGAACTTGGCAGCGTCACGGTCGACGCCGACGGTCGACACGACGTTCTTCACCTCGGGCACGCCGCGCAGCATCTCTTCGGCTTGCTTGGCGAGGGCGTCGCTCTGGGCGATGGCGATGCCGGCGGGGGCCTCAAAGGCGACCTTGAACTTGCCCTGGTCGCCCGGTGAGAAGAACTCGCTGCCCATGAACGGCAACAAGAACAACGACGAGACGAACAAGCCGACGGCGCCGAGGATGGTCATCTTTCGCCAACGCAGCGCGATGGTCAGGATCGAGCGGTAGCTCTCGTCCATCCAGTGAAAGAGGCGCGTCGGCGGTCCGTAGAACCAGTGCACGCGCATCTTTTCGTGGCGGTCGGGATCGATGGTCTGCGCGATGCGCGCCGACAACATCGGATCGATGGTGAAGCTGACGAGCAACGACATCAAGACGGCCGCGGTCAGCGTCAGACCAAACTGACGAAAGAACAAGCCGATGATGCCGTCCATAAAGGCGACGGGCAAGAAGACGGCGCAGATGGTGAGGGTGGTGGCGATGACGGCGGCGGCGATCTCGCGGGTGCCCTTGCGGGCGGCTTCGATCGGCGTGTAGCCCTGCTCGAGGTAGCGAAAGATGTTCTCGCGCACGACGACAGAATCGTCGATGAGCAGGCCGATCGACAGCGTGAGCGCCAGCATCGACATGATGTTGAACGAGAAGTCGAGCTGCCACATCACGAAGAAGGTGGCGATGACCGAGGCCGGCAGCGACACCGCCGAGATCAGCGTGCTGCGCACATCGAGCATAAAGAAGAAGATGACAAAGATGGCGAGCAACCCACCGATGATCAGGTGGTGGCGCAGGCGTTCAATGTTGTTCTTGATGTACCTCGCCTGCTCCAACATCTGCGTGATGCGGATGTCTTTGTCGAGGGTCATGCCGTCGAGGCGGGCGACGACGCCGTCGCTGACGGCGACGGTGTTGCTGCCGGCTTGCTTCATCACGTCGAACAGCACCGCGCGCTCGCCGTTGACGCGGGTGATGGTGCGGACTTCGGCGGCGGCGTCGGTGACGGTGCCGACGTCGCCGACGCGCACCTGCGTGCCGTCGGGGCGCGCGAGCAAGACGGTGTTGCGCACGTCATCGATCGAAGTGAAGCGGCCGGCGGCCTTGATCGAGAACTCGCGGCCAGCGACGGTGATGCGGCCGCCGGGCAGGTCGATGCTCTCGGCGCGCAGAATGTTGCCGACGGTGGCGACGCTGAGACCGAGGCCCTGCAGCTTGCCCTGCTCCAAATCGACCTGAATCTCGCGCTCGACGCCGCCGCGAATGACGACGGCGCCGACGCCTTCGACGGACTCGAGGGCGGGCCGCAGCACCTTGTCGACGACGCGCGTGATCTCGATGTCGCTGCGGTCGGCGCGCACCGCGTAGGTCAAGATGGGCGCCGCCGACGGATCGAACTTCTGCACGACCGGGTCTTTGACGTCGTCGGGCAGCAAGGGCTTGATGGTCTGCAGGCGGTCGCGCACGTCGCTGTTCGCCTCCATCGCGTTGGCCGACAGCTTGAACTGCACGACGACGACACTGACGCTGTCGCGCGAGAACGAGCGCACCACGTCGACGCCGTTGATGGTGCTGACGGCATCTTCGATGTGCCGCGTGACCTGCTGCTCGACCTCCGTCGGTCCAGCGCCGGGATACACAGTGCTGATGGCGACGACGGGGAAGTTGACCTCAGGAAAGAGGTCGACGCCCAGCTTGGTCACAGCGAGGGCGCCCATCACCAACATGGCGACGGCGCCCATGGTCGTGAGCACAGGACGATCAATCGCGACGTCAGAGAGCTTCATGGGCGAATCCTCGAACTTGGGGCCGTGCTTCGGCGGAGGGAGGGGCGGGGCTCGCCCCCGCCCTCTGCTGGCGCGAGCTGCGAAATCAAGAGCCTGAAACGTTGACCTGGGCGCCGTCTTTGAGGCCCGCATCGCCGCTGACGATGACGCTGTCACCGACGGCGAGGCCTTCTTCGACGACGACGTCGTTGTCGTGCTTGGCGCCGAGGCGCGGGCGCACGAGCGCGGCCTTGTCGTTCTTCACGACGTAGACGCCCGGCGAGCCGGCCACCGAGAGCACGGCCGAGGTCGGCACGACCAGCACATCAGCTGTATTGCCGAACGCGATCTGCGCGCGGCCAAACATGTAGGGCAGCAGGTCTTTGGCGGGCGAGAGCGAGACCTCGATGGCGCCGCGACGCGTCTCTTGCTCAAGCGTCGGCGCGATGCGCGAGACGGCGCCTTCGAAGCTGCGACCGGGCAACTCGTCGACGAGAACTTCGACCTTCATGCCGGTCTTCAGCTGCGCGACGTAGGCGGCCGGAACGGTGCCCTCGAGCTTGAGGCTCGACTGGTCTTGCACGGCAAACGCAGCGACGGCGGGGTTGGCGAAGGTGCCGACATTGACCATCTTCTTGGTGACCACACCGGCGATGGGCGTGGTGATTCTCGTGTCGTCAAAGGCCTTTTGCACGATGGCGAGGTTGGCTTCGGCGAGGGCGACTTGTGCTTGGGCGCCCATGACGCCGACGTCGGCCATCTTGTGACCGTTCTCTGCCTGCTCGAAGTCAGACTGCGAGAGCGAGCCCTTGTCGTGCAGGTTCTTCGCGCGATCGAACGAGCGCTGCGCACCCGACTGCTGCACCTTCGCCTGCTCGAGACCAGCCTTGGCGGCCATCGTCTGCGCGTCGGCCTGCTTCACGCGCAGCGCCATGTCGACGGCTTCGACGGTGGCGAGCACGTCGCCGGCTTTGACGACGGCGCCGACGTCGACGCGGATGTTGGTGACGCGGCCCGGCGATTTGGGCAGCACCTGCACCTCGTTCTGCGCCTTCACCGATCCAGTGATTTGCAGAATCTGCGGCAGGTCTTTGGTGCCAACGACCGCCGTCTTCACCGCGGTGATGACGACCTTCTCAGCGTTGGCCTTGGCCACCGCCTGCTTCTCGTTCGTCGCGCTGATGCGCCTGGCAAAGATGACGACGAACAGCAGGACGATGGCGCCGATGACGACGAAGGGCAGTGCGCGTTTCATGTTCAAGCTCCCGGCACGCAGGCGACCGAGACGACGTCTTGGCCCACGCGACAAACGGTGGGGATCGCGGCGCTCTCGCCGTCGCCGTCGCAGCTGTCAGGCGGGGCGACGAGGCAGCCGTCGCAGATGTCGACGGTGAAGCCAGAGACGCCCTCGCCGACGACGCCGTCGACCTCGGCTTTGATCGTGATCTCGAGGCTGGCGAAGTCTTTGCGGTCGGCGACGTCGGCTTCGTCGAGGGCGACAGCGAGGTCGCGGCTGACGAGCGGCACGTTCTCGAGGATGGCCACGCGCAGGTCGGCGTCTTCGCCAGAGAGCACGACATCGCCGACGGCGAGGGCGCCGTTGTCGTCGCTGACCTTGACGTCGCCGTCGAAGGCGTACTCGACGTCGAGGACGGTGACGCGGGCGTCGGCGCCCTTGAGACTCAAGCGCAGGTCGGCGACGTAGCCGCCGTGGCGGTCGGCGCTCGCTTGCACATCGAGCAGGCCACGACCGAGCGCCGGATCTGTCTTCGTCGGCGCAGCGCAGGTCACGGACGTTCGCGGCGGCAGCACTTCAACGGCAACGTCGCCGGCGGCTGGACAAGCGGTGGCGGCAAGCAAAAGCGCCACAGGAAGAGCGAGGAAGCTGACGCGATGCATTGCCGGATCTCGTTTCGGTCTTAGGTTGGTCGCCGATCGGTCGAACTGAACGGTGACGTCGGATTCTGAAGCGCTGGGACGACGATCAAGGTTGACGCGAATGGTTCATAGCGCTAAACATTGTGCGTGGCAATAGTTCGCGACGTTAAGGAACAAGTCGACGAGATCAAGGCGGTCTTGACCCGCATGGTCTCGACGCGGCGTCTGCGCGACCCGCTGCACGACCTCCACCCCGATCTGACGCC
This sequence comes from Deltaproteobacteria bacterium, assembly GCA_031384945.1. GTDB lineage: Bacteria > Myxococcota > UBA727 > UBA727 > VGSZ01 > VGSZ01. Next base: position 6,894 of record JANNAY010000675.1, on the reverse strand, counting down.
GCCGCAGGTTCACGTGATCGCGGCGCTGTCTCTCGAGGCCGACCACAGCATGCCGACCACGGCCCTGGCCCACCGCGTCTGCGCCTCGGCGCCGACCATGACGGGCTTGATCGATCGCCTTGAGAAGCAGGGCTTCGTGGTCCGCGAGCGCGACGACGGCGATCGGCGCATGGTGAAGGTCAAGCTCACCGACGCCGGCCGCGCCGTCCTCGTCGTCGTCGACAAGGTCGTCACCGAGCGGCTCACCCAGACCCTCTGCGTGCTCGCCCCTGAAGAGCGCGAGACCTTCGCCCGCCTCCTCACCAAGATCATCGATGCGTTCCCGTCCGAGAAGGACTGAGCACCCCATGACTTCGTCTTCGTCTGCGTTGGCTTCGGCCGTCGTCGCTTTCTCCTTCGTCATCAGCGTCCCGGCGCTCGCCCAGCAGCGGGCGCCAGCGGCTCCGGCGGCGGCGCAGTCTGCGCCGTCGACGCCGTCGTCGGGGTCGCCCTCGGGCACGACGGGCCTGGCTGGGCTCCGTCCTGTCGAGCACCCGCGTTTGCTCTCGCTCGACGAGGCGTTTCAGATGGCCGCCGAGCGGTCGACCGATCTGCGCGTCACCGCGCTCAAGGTCGAAGAGTCGAAGGCGAACGTGACAAAGGCGTGGGCGGTGGTGCTGCCCAACATCTCTCTTGGCGCCAACTACACCTTCAACTTCCCCGAGCAAGAAGCCTCGCTCGGCGATCCGGCGCAGTTTCAACAGCAGGCGCTGCTCTTCGACTCCATCGCCGACATCACCGCCGGCGCTGCCGCGCAAAACCCCGACCCGATCGCGCAGCGCGCCGCCCTCGAGCGCGCCGAAGAACTGCGCGCGACGGCGAAGACGCTGCGCGAGTCCGAAGTGCCGAGCTTCGTGATCCAGCCCGCCCACGTCGTCGACGGCAACATCACCTTCGCCATGCCCCTCTTCAACGGCCGCGCCCTGCCCCTGCTGCAGAACGCCTACGCCGCCGTCGACCTCACGCGCATGGCCGGACAACAAGCACAAGGCGCCGTCTTGTGGGGCGTCGCCCGTACCTACTACGCGCTGGCCGCCACGCAGCAGCTGGTGAAGACCGCCGGCGAGTCCGCCGAGAGCGCCCGCCGCCACCTCGTCACCGCGCAGAACCGTCGCGAGGCCGGCTTCGAGACGTCGCTCGGCGTCGAGCGCGCCCAGCTCGAGGTCAAAAAGGCCGAGCTCGCCGAGCGCCAGGCCAAAGGCGGCCTGCGCGCCGCCAAAGCTGGCCTCGCCGCGCTCATTGGCGTCGTCGAAGACTTCGACGTCGCCGCACCCCCCAACGTCGCCGCCGTCAACGAAGGGCTGCCCTTCGACCAGCTCTTGCAGCGCGCCTGGGACTCTCGCCTCGACCTGCGCGTGCAGAAGCAGATGCTGGCCATCGCCGACCGCGGCCGCCAAGACGCGTGGATGCGCTTCTTGCCAACGTTCCAGTTGGTGGCGCAGGGTCGCTTTACATCAAATGTCTCGGGTCTGACGTCGCAACCTTATACGGGCGCCGTCATCGTCCAGGGCTCGCTGCCCATCTACGACGGCGGCCAGACCTTCGGCGCCATCGACGAAGCCAACGCCAAGGTCTCGCAAGAGGTCCTGCGCACGCGCCAGCTCGAAGAGACCATCGAGCGCGAGCTGCGCGGCACCCTCGATGATTTGGCCCTCAAGCAAGAGAACGCGACGACGACGGCCGAGGTCGCGGTCTTGGCGCAGAAGACCGCCGCCAACGCCGAGGGCCTCTACGCCGAGGGCGCCGTCACCCAGTCCGACCTCTTCGACGCCCGGTTCGGCGCCTTTGCCGCCCAGGTCGAAGCCCAGAAAGCCGCCCTCGACCTCGAGACCGCCCGCATCGGCCTCGCCTACTCCGTCGGCGAGCTTCAGTCGTACATCAAAGCCGACAGCTACGTCGCCGCCGAAGTATCCAGCGACGAAGAAGACGCCGCCCGCGCAGCCCTCGACAAAGTCAAGCAGTGAGCGGGTTCCACCCCGACTTGCGCGGGGCCGCGCGCCTCTTGCCCGCCGGCGTCGGCCGTCCGTGGTTGGTGCGGCTGATGCGGCGGCTGCCGATCCCCGCTGCGCGCGTCCCTGCCGGCGTCGTCGTCGACGAGCGCGCCGTGGCTGACGGACACCCCGCCCGCGTCCGCATCTATCACCGCACCGCCGACAGCGGCCCGCGGCCCGTCGTGTTGTGGATCCACGGCGGCGGCTACGTCATCGGCAGCGCCCGCCAAGACGACGGCATCTGCCTGCGCCTGGTCGAGGCCCTCGACGTCGTCGTCGTCTCGGTCGACTACCGGCTGGCGCCGCAGCACCCGTATCCGACGCCCCTCGAAGACTGCTTCGCCGCCTACGACTTCGTGCACCGCGAAGCCGCCGCTCTCGGCGTCGACGCCGCCCGCGTCGTCGTCGCCGGCCAGAGCGCCGGCGGTGGCTTGGCGGCCGCCCTCGCGCTGTTGATTCAGGATCGTCGACGTCCGCAGCCGGTGCTGCAGCTGCTGGTCTCTCCGATGCTCGACGACCGCACCGTCTTGCGCGCCGTCGACGGACGCCACCACCGCCTCTGGGATCAGTCGAGCAACCGCTTCGGCTGGACCTCGTACCTCGGCCGCGCTCCCGGCGGTGACGACGTCGCCGACACCGCTGCACCGGCGCGCCGCGCGAACCTCGCCGGCCTGCCGCCAGCGTGGATCGGCGTCGGCACCGCCGACCTCTTCCACGACGAAGACCTCGACTACGCCGCCCGCTTGCGCGCCGCCGGCGTCGCCGTCGACGTCGAAGTCGTCGCCGGCGCCTTTCACGGCTTCGACGCCGTGCTCGCCGACAAACCGGTGAGCCGGCGCTTCTTTGACGCGCAGGTGCAGGCCATCGCACGCGCGCTCGGCCAAAGTACCCAACCCGGGTTGTGAGCCGCGCAGGCGGGTTGCTTCGTCGTCGACGTCGAGCCACAAGCACGGCGGGCGCGTAGCTCAGCGGTAGAGCATTCGGCTCATAACCGATCCGGCCGTGGGTTCGAATCCCACCGCGCCCACTCTGAAAACGACGTCGTCACGCGGCGTCGTTTTCTCTTTCACAACCTGGGTTGTGCTTCGACGTGGCGCAGAGACGGCACGCCGGGACCACGCGGAGGGAGGGGCGGGGCTTGCCCCCGCCCTTTCTCTCGCCGCGGGGTTCCCCTTCGCGTCGGCGACGACGGGCGGATTCGACGACGACGGGGCGGAGCCCCGCGCTATTCGAGGCGGACGACGGGGCGGAGCCCCGCGCTATTCGAGGACGACGCTCAGGCGGCGACGGCCTGGCGGCGGGCGAGGGTTTCTTCGTCGACGGCGATGGCGTTGGCCTTGTCGCCGCCCTTGCCGCCGATGGCCAGCTGGAGGTCGATCATCTCGTCGCGGACGCGCTTCATGAGCTGGTCGCGGGTCATGCCCGTGGCGTCGATGGGCTTGCCGACCTTGGCGCGCAAGGTCGCCGGGCGGGGACGCCATCCCTTGACCGGGACCAACGTCGCGCAGTTGTCGATGGCGATGGGGACGATCGGAGCCTGGGTGCGCTGGGCGACGACGAAGACGCCTTTTTTGAAGGGGCCGATGAAGCCGTCTTTCGTGCGCGTGCCCTCGGGGAAGCACGTGAGGATGTGGCCCTCTTGGATGTAGTCGTGGGCCTTGCGCAGGGCGGCGATGGCGGCGTGGCGGTTCTTTCTGTCGATGGCGATCATGCCGACCGCTTTCATGAACTGGCCGACGACGGGGATGTAGAGCAGCTCGGCCTTGGCGACGAACTTGGGCCCGGTCGGCAAGAGCATCCAGGCGACGAGGATGTCGATCATGGATTGGTGGTTGAACATGACCACGCACGGCGTGTGCGCCGGCGGCAGGTTCTCGGCGTCTTCGACGACGAGCTTCGAGAAGCCGAACATGATGTTGAGCGGGGCCCAAAAGGCGCGGCCCGTCGACCACGCCGTCTCGGCGTTGCCCGTGAACAAGAAGGTCAACATCACCGGCGGAAAGAGCACCGCCGTGAAGCCGCACATCCACAAGAACTGCAGCGCGTTCACCGGCATCCACATGAGGTCTTTGAGACGCTGCGACAAACCTGAACCTCGTGCGCTCTCTACGAGCTAGCAGCCGAATTCGTCGACGTCATTCGCCGTCGCGCCCACACGGTCAGCATTTCTACGCGCCGGCCGCGCGCGCGGTTCTGCAAGGGCTCTGCCGCCGCCGCGATCGCGCCGCTGTCGTCGTCAACGCCGTCGTCGTCGTCGGATCCGACGGCGGCGGCGAACACACGCTTCACACGGGCCGCACACAGGTCAGCGGGTCGGCAGCTCGACGCGCAGGACCTGGTCGCCGACGAGCAAGAGGTCGCCGTGCAAGAGCTTGGTCGGACCGTTGACGCGGGCGTAGGTGCCGTTGCGTGACTTCAGGTCTTCCAAGAGGACGTGGGGGCCTTCGTTGGTGAGCTGGGCGTGGCGCTCAGAGACGAAGCCGTCGTTGGCGAAGTTCACGTCGCACTGGACGCGTCCGATGGTCATCAAGCGCTGGGCGCGGAAGTAGACCTCGGAGTAGCGGGGGTCGGCGGCGATGCGCAGCAGCGCGAGGGGCTGCAGTCCAGCGCTGAGCGGCTTGACCATCGAGCCGAGCAGCTTGGTGGCGTTGTGGTCGGCGGCGCCGTGGGGCGGCGGCGCGACGCCGACGGGCCGCTCGTTCTCAGGCAAGAGCTTCAAGCGCTGCGCGCCGATGACGAATTCGTCGCCGGCGAAGAGCTTCACCGGCTCGCGCAGCTTCATGAAGCAGCCGTTGGTGCTCGGCTCGGGCTCGAGAAAGAGATCGGCGCCGCGGAAGACGAGGCGGGCGTGCTGGGGCGCGAGGGCGGCGTCGTCGGGAAAGAGCACCATGCCGGCGCTGCGTCCGATGACGGTCTCGCCAGACTGCAGGCGCCACTGGTTGCCGAACTGCGACTGTCCGCGAACGAGGATGAGCTTGGCGACGCGCTCGGCGGTGGCGGCGCCGAAGAACAACGTGGCTGACGGTCCGACGCCGGCGCCGTGCGCGGGCGCGGCGGGGGATTGGGCTGCTTTGAACGCCGGCAGGATCTGGGTGGCGCCCGCGGCGCCGGCGCCGACGGGGGGCGCGGTCGGCAGCTTCAACGCCGAGATCATTTGCGTCGCCGCTGGCGCCGACGACTGGCCGAGCACGGCGCCGCCCAGCGGGGGGGCTGAGCCGACGCCGCCGTCGGTGCGGGCGCCGCAGTTGCGGCAGAATTTGTCGTTGTCTTCGAGGTCGGTGGTGCAGCGCCAGCACTTCTGCTTCGGCGGCTTCGACGATGACGCTGGCTGCGGCGCTGCCGGCAAGCCCGACGGCGGCGTCAACCCCGACGACATTGCCCGCGGCGTGCCCGTCGGCAGCGCGGCCAACGACGGCGGCGGCGCTGCTGTCGGCGCTGCTGTCGGCGCTGGCGTCGGCGCTGGCGTCGGCGGGGCCAACGGCGATGGCGCCTCGCCGCCGATGCTGGCGAGGTCGACCTTCTTCATGGCGAGCTGGGTCGAGAGGGCGTTGCCGGTCGGCGGCGTCATCCACGACGGCGGCGCGGTCATCGCCGACGACACCGCCAACGCCGCGATCGGCGCAGCGGGCGCGGCCGACGACGCCGACGACGACAACGACGCCGGACCCACTGCGGGCGACGCCATCACGGGCTCGAGGATCGCTTCGTCGCCGGGCGAGAGCGCGGTGCCGCAGCTCATGCACACCGAGGTGCCGGGGTCGTTGTAGGCGTCGCAGGTGGCGCAGACGAGGCCCAGAAACAGCGAGAGGGCGTCGTCGGAAGCGGGGCCGGCCGCGGAGCTTTGGAAGGTGAAGCCGCACGCCTCACAGCGGGCCTTGGTCTGGCCTGTGGCTCCGCAGCTGGGGCAATCCAAGAGACGCTCCTCAAAGCCGGCGCGGTGCGCCGGGCGCCGGACTCTCTGCGACGTCAACCGCCGTCGTCAACCGCCTCCCGTCGCGCCTCGATTTGGCGCTAGCGTGCCCGGCAGATGAGGCACGGCTGATGAAGAACCACTGGTGCTCGTACGACGCCACCGACCCTGTTTTGACGTGGGAGCTGTCGGTGCCGGCGGCGGCGTCGAAGCAGCCGGGGTCGGAGCAAGAGCAGGTCATCGACGCCGTCTGCCGCGCCGGCCGCGCCACCGGCGTCGTCGACTGGATCGGCTGGTCGGATCACCGCGTGTCGCGGCCCATCCTTGAGCAGCGGCCGGGCGAGTGGTTGCCCTTCGAAGACGCCCTCTTCGCCGGCGTCCGCGTGCCGCTCATCTCGACGGTGTTCGTGCGCGACGACAAGGGCGCGGTGCACCCCCGCACGGCGGGCGACGCGGGCGCGCTCTTGCGCGAGCTCGAGCCCCAGCTCGACGACGTCTATGTGCGCCGCTTCGCCGCCTCGCACCCGTTCGTGGGCCTGTTCTCGACGTCGACCGAGTCGACGTTGGCCGTCACCGTCTGCTTCTTCAGCAACGTGTTCTTCGACGAGCAAGACGCGGCGCTCTTCGCCGCCAACCAGGCGCCGCTCTTGAAGTTTCGCGAAGCGTTGTTGGCCATCGCCCGCCAGCGCGGCGGCACGTTGACGGCGTCGACGAAGGCCTGAGCGCTGCTTTATTCAAATCGACGCCGTGGCCGGGGCACGTTGCGGCGGGGGCGACAGTCGCGGCACCGTCACGTCATGAAGCGCTTTCTTGCCTCTCTCGTCTTCGCGGGCTTTTTCTTCGGCGGCTGCGCCGCGCTCGAGACGAGCAGGTCGGTGGTGCTCAAGCCCTCGCAGATCGCGAAAGACTTCAAAGACCTCGACGACACCAAAGACAACCCCTTCGGCAAGAAGG
>JANNAY010000636.1:0-9446 GCA_031384945.1 Deltaproteobacteria bacterium | reverse complement strand
TGGGCGCCGTGGCGTTCGACGTCGTGCCGGCGGCTGAGCGCAAGAAGCTGCCGCGGTACCCCGAGCCCGTGGTTCACCTCGCGCGTCTGGCTGTCGACGTCCGCGAGCGCGGCAAAGGTCTCGGCTCCGAGCTCTTGCTGGAATGCTTTGCGCGCGCCGTACGGGCCAACAGCGAGGTCACGGCAGCCGCCGTCGAGGTCGTGGCAAAAGGCGACGCTGCTGCGGGCTTCTGCGCCAAGTACGGCTTCGTCCGCTGCGACGATGACGCGCACCATTTGTATCTGTCGATGAAGGTTGCCGCCGCAGCGATCGCGGCGCGCTGATCAGAGTTTGAGCGCGGCGTTGGGCGGCCGCATTCCCAGGCGTTTCCACGAGCGGCGTCAGCGTCGTCGTTTCGCCTTCGATCCCTTCGCGTCGTCGTAGCCGGCGACCCGCAGCCCGGCGGCCTGCGCGATCTGCACCGCGGTCTCGACGGCGATGAACGCGTCTTTGCTCTGGTTCGCCGCCGGATCGAAGTAGAGCCCCGTCGACGTCGAGAAGTCGGCGCCGGCCAGCGTGCACTTCTTGATGACCGCGAGGGTGAAATCGCTGAGCGAGAAGTCGGCGTCGCGCAGATCGGTCTCGTTGAAGTTGGCCTCGGCGAGGTTGCAATCGACGAAGCGGGCGCCGCGGCAGGCGACGCCGTCGAACACCGCGTAGCGCAGCAAGCAGCGCTCGAAGCTCACGTCGGGGTTGTCGTTCAACGCGGCGAAATTCACGCCGAGCAGCTTGCAGTCGATGAACTTCACCCCGCGCAGCGACGACGAGCCCCACTTGACGCGCGTCAGGTCGCAGTCTTTGAATTCGACGGCTTCGAAGACGACCTTGTCGAAGCTGGCTTCGACGAAGCGGCAGTTGTCGAAGCGGCACTTGTAGACCTCGACCGCGGCGACACGAGCGACGTCGACGTCGACAAAGGCCTCGCCCTCGACGAGGGCGCCGCGGGGCAACTGCTCGAGCTTCGTCTCGCTGCTCATGTCACGCGGAGTGCCACGCGCCCTTCGACGACGAAAGTCAGAAGCGGAAACCGACGCCGACGCCCGCGTAGGGTTGCGGGAACACGGGCCTCGTCGGGCGGTCCTGCTGAAGATGGCCGAGACGACGAGGGGCGCGAGCACGAGGCTGCGGGTGCTAGCAAGGCCTCGATGCCTGCGTCCTGCCGGGCAAGAAGGGAACGTCATGCGCGGCCAGCGGGTTGAAGGCTCAGACACCGAGGCCAGCATGTCTCGCACTCCACTGGTCTTGGCGCTCTCTTGGATCGCGGTCTTCGGCAGCTGCGGCGGCTGCGCGTTGTTGACCACCGTCGATTGCTGGCAACGCGAGGCCGCACAGCGCACCGGCGACGCCTGCTCCGTCGACCACGACTGCGACGGCGTCTGCGATGACGGAGTCTGCGCCCGCGATCCGAGCTTCTGCGATGCGACGCTCTTCACGTTCTTGCCGGGACTGATGGGGCTCGCTGTGGCTGGCGTCGGCGTTGTCGGCGCAATCGCGCTCGTCGTTCAGGGTCGACGACAGCGGGCGCGCTAGGGCGCCCAGCGCCACTCCCACGCGTTCCACGCGACCGACTGCAACATGCCGGTCGGACGCCAGCCCACGAAGCTCTTCGGCACCACGCTGACGTCGACGCGGTCGTACAGCGGGATCATCGGGACTTCGTCGCTGATGATGGCGGCGATCTGGCGGTGCAGCGCGCGGCGCTTGTCGCCATCGAGCGTGCGCTGCGCCTCGTCGAGCAGCTTGTCGACGGCAGGTGAGCAGAAGCCCGCGTAGTTGCGGCCCTGAAAGGCGTTCTTGTCGGTGGGCTTCTGGTCGCAGCGCCAATAGGTCTCGTCGACCTTGTTGGGCTCTTTCGTCCAGGTAAACATCACCATGCTGTCAAACTTGCGGTGACGAATGGTTTCACCAAACAACAACTTCGCCGGCTGGTTCTGCACCACGACGTCGACACCGACGTCTTTCCACCATTGCACCAACAGCTGCTCGACCTGCTCGCGCAGGCGATCGCCGGCCGTCGATTGTAAAGTGAAACGCAGGGCTGCGCCGTCTTTCTTTCTGACACCGTCGGCGCCGGCGACGAAGCCGGCCGCGTCGAGCAGCTGCTTCGCCTTCACTGGGTCGTAGGCGTAGCGGATGAGCGACGGGTCGTCGTTGTCGTCGGGCTCAGACGAGTGGGCCACCGGCTGCTTGTCGTTGAACAAGACCTGCACGAGCTGCGCGCGGTCGAGGGCGTAGACCATCGCCTGGCGCACGCGCTTGTCTTGCAAGAGCGGGTTGTCGAGGTTGAAGTCGATGTGCTCGAGCATCAAGCCCTTGGTGAAGCGCGTCTCGAACTCAGGGTGGCGCCTCTGAAAGTCGACGGCCTGGTCAAAGGTAAAGGCGATGACGCTGACGACGTCGATCGAGCCCGGGACCAGGGCCGCTTCGATGGTCTGCGTCTGCGGGATGATCTTCCACGTGATCTCGTCGAGCTGCGGCGCCCACAGCTTGGCCGCCGGGTTCTTCACCAGCGTGAGGTGGCTCTGTGGCACCCACTCTTTGACCGTAAAAGCACCACCCATCACCGGCTTCGTGCCGTATGATAACTGCTTCAAGGTCGCCTTGTTGTTCTTGTACGCGGCGTCGAGAACGTGACGGGGCAACGCCTCGTGATTTCTGTAGTAGGCGTAGTAGGCGTACGGCTCTTTCCACGTGACGATGAGCGTGCGCTCATCCGGGGCTTCCATCTTTTGCACGCGCACGGCGCTGGCGCGATCGACGATCTCCAACGCCGGGTCGCTCGAGACCTGCCAGCCGAAGACGAAGTCACCAGCCGTCACCGCGGTGCCGTCGGCCCAAAACAGTCCGTCTTTCAAGCGCCAGGTGACGACCATGGTGCCGTCTTTGTCGACGACAACGCCGCCGTTCTCGCTGGTGGGCACGCGCTCGGCCGCCTGCGGCACCAGCTGCCAGCTCTCGTCAAAGACCGTCAGCATCAACGCGCCGGGGCGTCCGATGTGCTCGGCCGCGTTCATCTCTTTGAAGGGCATGAACAGCGTATCGGGCTCTTGCGAGATGCCGATGACGACGTCGTGCCGCTGCTTCTTCGACGTCGCCGACGTCGCCGTCTTTGGTTTGCAGCCGGCGAGGGCGACAACGACGACGAGCGAAACGGCGAAGAGAGAGCGCATGGGCCGCACCCTCTGTCGGCTTCAGTTCGGCTGCAACACGCTCGAGATGCGGTTCACGACGTTGTCGAGCCGTGTCTTGAGCTGGCTCCAGCTGCCGCGCACGCGGGCGTCTGCCTGCAAGCGCGCGCGGTCGACGACGCCATTGGCCCGCGACTTCTGCGCTTCGAGCACTTCGGCGACTTGTTCTTTGCCGACGGCGACGTTGTTGGCGACGACGGCGGCGACCTCGGCGCCGCCGTCTTTGGCGACGCCAGCGAGATCGTTGAGCGGCGCCAGCGAGGGCGCAGACATGGACGTGGACGTGGACGTGGAGACGCGCTTCTTCTTCTTCGCAGTCATGTGAACCTCCAGAAGGGGACGCCGCGATCACAGCAGGACGCGTGCCTGACGACGCCAGCGCGGCGCAGCGCGGCGGGGCGACGACGAGCGTGGCGTCTTGTCACGATCGAGCGTGGCCGCACGGCGCGATCAGCCACTTCCGCGCTGGCACCGCGCACCGACGCGTCAGGAGCGTTGGCACTGTCATTGCCCAGAGAGTGTGCATGGACATCCTCACTCTCATCCGCCGCGACCACGACGACATCTTTGCCCGCCTCATGGCGCTGGAAGAGATCCTCGACTGGCAACGTGGGTACCTGCAGCGCCCGGTCGTCACACGCCAGGTGACGGAGCTCGTCAAAGAGCTGCAGGTGCACGCGCGCGCCGAAGAGCTCTCGCTCTACAAATCGCTGCTCGAGCTCGACCTGCACCGGCTCGACGAGAAGAGCCGCGAAGGCGTCGCCGAGCACCGCGCCATCGACGACACCATGCACCGCTTGCTCGAGCTGTGTGACGACCCCTACGCCGGTCGCGAAGACCTGCTCGCCGAGGTCGTCGTCTTGAAAGAGCTGCTCGAGCACCACGCGCGGCACGAAGAAGAAGAAGAGCTCTTTCCTGAAATCAAGCGCCGCTTCGACAGCGACGCGCGCAAGCTGCTCGGCGCCGAGATGGAGTCGCTGCGCATGGCCCTGTCAAAGGCACCCGAGAAGCTGCGCGAAGAAGCCGTCGCGGTCCGCGCTTCGGAAGGCGACCTCGTCGAAGGCAGCGTCGTCAGCGCGCACGCATAGCGAGGCTGCAGCGCCGCTGCGGTCAACGCGTGAGCAGGTCTGCCAACGCGTTGGCAATCGGCAGTCCGCAGTCGCGCTCGAGAAACCCCCACTCGCCCGCCGGGTTGATCTCGAGAAAGTGTTCGACGCCGACGTGGTCGACGACCAGGTCAATGGCGCCAGTGTCGAGCGCGAGGGCGCGACACAGCGCAAGACAGCGGGCCGTCGTCGCCGGCGACAGCGCGTACGCCGTCCACCTGCCCGACTGCTGCAAGCGCCAGTCGGTGCTGTCGGCGTCGAGGGCGCCGCAAAACACCTGCCCGTCTTGCAAGGCACCGACGACCTGCACGCGCAGCTCGCGCACCTTGTCGACGCGCCGCTGAAAGATCTGCGGCGCGTGGGCCACTTCGGCGATGTGGCGCAGCGCCTGGTCGTCAACGACGGACGTGTAGAAGAACGCGTCAGTGGCGGCGAACGACGACGACAACGGTGCCAGCAGCTTGGTGACGACGTCGTTGCCAGTACAAAAGTCCCGCACGCGCGCGGGGTCGTTGCTCACCAGCGTCGCGGGAATCGTGAACCCCAACCGCCGGGCCGTGCGCAGCTGCAACAGCTTGTCTTCGGCGCGGTCTTCGGCGTCGACGTCGTTCTTGACGTCGTCACCGCGGGCGCGCAGCCAGCTGTGAAACAACACGCGCGCCTGCGCGGCGGCGCCGGCTCTGAACTCGTCGACGACCGCCGACCGCGCTCCGGGCCAGCGCCGCCGTGCCCAGATGCACGAGGCGTCGAGCACTTCGCCGTTGACGAGGACGTCGAAGTGGTCGCCGTCGCTCGAGACGGAGAAGCCGGCGCCGGCGAATTCGTCGCTGTCGACGCGGACGACGTCGACGCCGCGGGCGCGCACAGCGTCAGCGACGATGTCGGGGACGTAGACGTCATCTTTGACGGTCAAAATCACGATCACGCAGCGTTCATCCCGCGCGGCGCTGTCGTTTTCAAATCGCGCGGGAAGAAGGGACGCAAAACACCTGCCTGCGACCACGGCCAAAAACGGCGCCACGGCGCTACAAGAAGCCGTGCACGTCCGCCGCCGCCCCGTGGTTTCGCTGAAGCCGTCGTCGACGTCGACGGGCGCAGCGAAGAAGCCGACGACGACGACGGCCGCGACGACGACGACGACGACGACGACGACGACGACGAACGCGCCGCTGCCGACGGGGGCGCAGGCGCTGCCGTTCGCCGATCGGGAGGTGCAGCCCGGATCGACGTCGGCGGGGCAGGCCGCGCTGGCCACGATGCTCGCCACCACCGGCACGCCGGCCGAACGCAAAGAGAACGCGCAGCGCTTTGCCGCCATCTCCGCGACGTGGCGCGAGCCGATCGATGCGCGGTGGTCGGCGTCGTTCGCGGCGCTCGATGCGCTGCGCGACCAAGTCAAGGCCGCGCGCGCGCAAGCGACACCCGCCGGGCTCGCCGCCGCCGCCGCCGCCGCTGACGACGTCGAACGCCGCTCGTACGGCGCCAGCAAGACCCTCTCGTCGAATTGGAAAGAAGGAAAAGACGTCGGCCGCGCCCTCGCGAAAATGACCGCCGCCCACGTCGCTGCGCTGGCCAACAGCGGCGCGCCCATCAGCGAAGACGCGCTCGCGACGATCAACAAGATGGTGCGGCCCGACAGCAAAGAGAACGCGCGCGGCGTCAAGGTCGGCGACTACCGCTCGCCGGCGACGTCGAAAGAGACCGAGTTTCTCAAGCGCTGCGTGCCGCCGCGCCACCTCAAACAAGCGATGCACGACTTCGTCGCGTTTCTCGCCGACGCCGACGCCGCCGGCATGCACCCCATCGAGCGCGCCGCCCGCGCCTACCATGGCCTCGTCAACAACCACGCCTACAGCGACGGCAACGGCCGCACCTCGCGCGCGGCGATGGACTGGATTCTTCAGGCCGCCGGCTTTCCTCCGATCGCGCTCGACGACGCGAAGGTCCTCTCCTTCGACGCGGCCACGCGCGTGACGACGCCGGGCATGCCGAACAAGGCCGTCGACGAGGTCGTGCGCGCGTTGACCCGCCAGCTCACCGATACACTGCAGGCGCTGCAGACGACGACTGCGACGACGACCGCGACTGCGACGACGACCGCAGCGACGGCAGCGACGACGACGACGGCCCGCAACATGGTGCCGCTGAACAACAACGCGGCCGCGTTCGGCAACCGCGACTACCGCTTCTTCGACGTGCCGCCAGCGCTGCAGGGCCACACCATCGAGGCGCACAACGGCGGCGACACGACGGCGCGCCGGTGGATCGCAGACGGCGACACGGCGTTGTTCGTCGCCGCGGCGCCCGGCCAGCACGCCGACACGTCCGGCGCGCTGCAGGCGGCCGGCTTCGTGCGCACGAAGCACACGTTCCGCTACAGCGACAAAGCAAAGACGGCGCTCGAGGTGTGGCGCCGCGACGTTCGCACCGGCGACGTCGTCGAGGTGCCCGCCCTCGGCTGGGCCGGCGTGCGACGGATCCTTCCGGGCTGAACACCACGCAGACGTCGTCGGTGGCGGCGAACGACGACCTTCAGAACCACCGCCAGCCGAAGAACGCGGTGGCGCCGATGGCCACCGGCGTCTCGACGTGGGCTGCTTCATCGAGCTGTCCGCGCTGTTGCAACAGCAGCGTGCGCACGTCGCCGGCGGCGCCGACGAAGACGCCGCCCGGCAGGGGCACGACCGCGTCGACGACGACACCGACGCCGGGGGCGAGGGCGCCGCGGGCGGGGGCGGTGCCGCGGGTCGCGAAGTCCTGACGCACGGCGGTCAGGCCGACGACGGCGCCGACGCCGACGCTGGCGCCGACCCCTGCGACCGAGACGTCGACGTAGCGGTGGACGTCGAGGGCGAGGTCGAGCTGGCTCTCGGTGGCGCGCACCACCTCGTTGGACCATTGCGATTGGCACCATGAAATACTTGGAGAAATGGAAAACCAAGTGACATCAATCGGCACCGCGAGGCGCAGGCCCAGACACGGCGCGCCGGCCACCGTCAGCCCCGAGGTGACGCGCGGACCGACGGCCATCGCCGTCGACGCGACCGCCTCGCCACTGCCTTTGCGCACGAGCCGCGCGTAGTCGACGCGGTCGAGGTCAGCGATGTCGACGACTGCCTCTTTGCCGTCGACGACGGTGAATTCACCTTCGTACAAGACGCGCACACCGCGGGCTCTCACTTGATAGCGACCCGGCGCGAGCGACAAGCGATGGTTCGCGCCGGCGTCGACCTCGGCGACCACGCGGCCGTCGTCGTCAATGACGAGGGTCGAGAGTCCGTCGGGCAGCCGCGCCGTGCCGCGGCGCGCGTGGCCGGCGTCGAGGGTGCTCAAGACCAGCGTGCCCTTGCCGCGCACCTCGTAGTGAAAGGTCGGGTGCTGCGTGCCTGAGAGCGTCGCGCTCGACGCTTTCACCGTCTGCTGAAACGCATACTCATAGGCCTCGTCGAGCGAGACGCGGCCGTCGTCGTCGGTGTCGGCGGCGCCGAGCAGCCCGCTGGTCAGCGCGTGGCTGAAGAACGATGCCTGCAGCGTGTCGGCCTCGGCGGCGTCTTCGCCGGCGGCGGCGGCGGTGAGCACGACGTAGCCGCTGACGCTCTCTGTCGTCGACGGCAGCGCGAACAGGGGCGCGGGGCTGCCGCCCTTCACCTGCGTCAGGCTGCCCGAGCGGCAGGCGTCGAGCACGAGCACGCGAAACGCCGCCGGCGATCCGCGGGTCAGTCCTTCGAGCTCGTCGAGGGGCAGCGCCTCGCCGGCGACATGCAAAGATTCGGCGTCGGCGTGGCCCGAATAAAAGACAAAGAAGACCGAGTCAGCGGCGCTCTCGTCGCGCACGCGGTTGTTGGCGGCGATGAGGGCGCGGCGGATCGCGGCGGCGTCGGCGCCGCGCAAGACGACGACGTCGTCAGCGTTGAAGCCGGCGACGGCGATCAGCGTCTGGGCCAGCCGGTCGGCGTCGTCTTCGGCGAAGCGCAATTCGACCTCGGGGGCGCGGCCGATGTTGTTGCCGATCAACACCGCGAAGCGGCGCGCCTCGGCTGCGCGCGCGCCGAAGACGCCCATGACGACGACGACAACGCAGAAGCACCGGACGGCGGCGACGGCGCGGAAGCAGGTCAGGGCGCCGGGGTTCATCGTCCGGCCTTCTCGAAGCGGTGGTGCTCGAGGGCGCAGCCGGCGGGGGCATCGCCGCGGGCCACGCCGGCGAGCACGGCGTCGTCGACGTCGATGGCGCGGTCGCACACGAGGGCCACCAGATCGATGGGGCCAGGTTGGTCGTCGAGCTGCGACGCGCCGTCGAGGTCGGTGTCGCCGGCGTCGACGTGCTGCAGCGGTCCGCTGGCTGGCAGGTGGCGCGCGACGTCGCCGTCGGCCTCAACCTCGACGACGCCGACAAAGGCCGTGCGCTGGGCGTGGGCGCGGGCGCGCACCACGTCGCCGGCGCGCAGCGGTGCTGCGTCAACGGCGGCGCGCACATGGTCGTCGCGCCGCACGAACAGCTCGACCGTGGCCGGCGGTCCGTCACCCTTCACGCGAGTGTCAGCGTCAGGGACGACGACGAAGACGACGACCGCGGCGGCCGCGGCGAAGACGGATGCGCCGCCGGCAAAGGCCCACGACCGGCGACTGCGAAGACGCGTCACCGTGGCGTGCGGGCCGTCGTTGCTGCTGACGGTGCTGGCGTTGCTGCTGACGGTGCTGGCGTTGCTGTTGCTGACCGGGTCGGTGCGGGCGGCGAGGGCAGCGAAATCAGGCAGGGGGAGCGCGGAGAATTCAACGCCGGCGGCGTGGAGGACGGCGAGGCGGGCGCTGCAGGTCGACGACGACGCGAGGTGTGCGCGCTGCGCCGAAGCTTCGTCATCGTTCATCTCGCCGCTGCGAAAGCGGTCGAGCACAAGGTCGGAGCAGCAGCCGCCGACGTCGTGAAACTGCGATGTCATGCGACCCCTTTCGATTGCAGGTGGCGGGCGAGGGCGGGCACGCGGTCGAGGCGAGCGGCGACCTCGCGGCGGGTGATGTTGAGGAGCTTGGCGATCTCGTCGTGGCTCATGCCGTCGATGAAGAAGTAGACGACGACCTCGGCGACGTGCTCGGGCAGCTTGGCCATCAGCGC
>JANNAY010000607.1:0-3478 GCA_031384945.1 Deltaproteobacteria bacterium | reverse complement strand
CGCGGGGCGGCTCCGACGCCGCCTCTGGCGCCTTGATCGATGAGGCGGGCGCGCGCATTCCCGGGGCGTTCGCCGTCGACGGCGACGTCGTGGTTGGCGTGCAAGACGTCATCGCCGGCAGCACCCGCTGGCTGCAGCTGCGCCGGCGCCAGGGCGAATGATCGCCGTCGCCGTCGCCTGCGCTGTTGTCTCCGCCGCAGCGACAGCGCCGGCGGAGACGACGGTGCGCGAGCGGCGGCGCGAAGACATCGACGACGTCCGCCTCGACGACGACGGCGGCGCCCTCGGCAGCGACGCGCTGCTCTCGGTGCCAGGCGTCTCGCTCGTGCGCGAAGGTGGACCGCTCTCGCCGGTGCGCCCGATGGTGCGCGGGCTGTCGGGGTCGCGGCTCGACGTCAGCGTGCTCGGACTGCCCTTCGTCGATCCCGCCGCCGGCTTCGTCGACGCCGCGCTGTGGCCGTGGATGCTCGGCACCGTCGACGTCGACGTCGGCGCCAAGTCCATCGACGCCGCCGGGCTCGGCGGCAGCGTGGCGTTCAAGCGTCCGGCGCCCGGCATGCGCTTCAACGTGACCGCCGGTGAGCTGTCGACGCTGCAGCTCGGCGGCCGCGCCGTCGACGTCATCGACGACAACGAAGGCCTCATCGGCGTCGCCGGCAGCGGCGGCTTCACCGCGGGCGACTTCATCTTTCGCCCCACCGACGCTGGCGGAGAGCCCGGCGCGCCGGCGCTGCGCGAGAACAACGACCAACAGCGCGCGTCGCTGCTCACGTTCGCTGACGTCGGCGTCGCCGAGGGACTGCGCCTGCGCGCCGGCGTCGTCGGCGCCGGCCACGAAGGCGGCATCGCCGGCTTCTCGACGCAGCCGCTGCTCACGCTGCGCGGACGCCGCGCCCTCGCCAGCGGCGGGCTTGGGTTGTCGTGGAAAGGTCCCGTAGCCGTCGACGTCGACACGTGGGGGTGGTCGTCGCTGCGGTCGACGACGACGACGACGTTTCCGCTGTTGTCGACGGCGGATGCCGACACGTTGATCGGGCGGCGCATCGGCGGGCGCGTGAAGGTGAAGAGCGATCTCGTCAACGCCGCCGGCTGGGGCGTCGACGTCGGCGTCGCCTTCGATGGCGCCGCCGCCGACATCCCCGACGTCGTCAGACGACAAGAAGCCGGCGCCGTCGTCAGCGTCGTCGCCCGCGGCAACGCAGGGTCATTGTGGGGCGCGCCCCTCGTCGCGTTCGTCGACGGCGACGCTGGCGCCCGCGTCGTCGACGACGTCGACGCGTTTTTGCCCACTGGATCGCTGCGCCTCGGCGTAGCCCGCCGCGGGCTCTTGACCTTTGTCGGCGTCACCCGCGCGGCGCGCGCGCCCACCCTCGATGAGCGCTTCGCGCCGAGCGGGTTTGTCGAGGGCAACCCGTTTCTGCGCGTCGAGAGCGTCACCGACGGCGAGCTCGGCGTCGTTGTCACGCAAGCTGACGGAGGCCGCGTTGTTGCCGTGCGCGCCGTGGGCTTCGTCAGCCGCATCGACGACGCCATCGCCTACGTCAACCGCAGCGCCTTCAGCGTCGTCCCCGTCAACACCGGCGCCGCCGGACGCATCGGCGTCGACCTCGGCGGCGCGCTGCGCCCCATCGACGGCTTCGCGGTCGACGTGACGGCGTCGCTGTTGTCGTCGTCGATGAACGTCACGGGCGCGCCGTTGCCGCAGGCGCCGCCGTTCTTGTTGCGCACCACAGCCACCGTCGGCGACGCGGGCGACGTCGGCGGCGGCGGCCTCGACGTTGTCGTCACGTCGCGTGGTGCGTCGTCGTCGAACTTGTTTGGCACGTTGGTGGCGCCCGGCTTCACGCTGCTCGATCTGGTGGCGCGGTACCCGCTGTCGTCGTCGGTGGGCTTGCGCGCGACGCTGCAGAACGTCTTTGACACCCAGGACGTGCGCGACACCAACCTGCTCCCGCTGCCGGGGCGTCTGCTGTTTGTGGGTCTCGAGGTGAAGACGTGATGCGCAGTCTTGTTCTCAGCGTCGCTGTCGTCGCCAGCGCCTGCGACAACGGCGAAGAACCCGTCGAAGCCGACGTCTTCAACACCGGCAGCGCCCCCAACGCCGTCGTCGCCACCACCTGCGGCGGCGACACGTTTCTGCTGGTGCCAGCTTCACAAGGCGCTGCCGTCGACGTCATCAGCGCCGACAACGGATCGACGCGCGAGATTGGGTTGGGGCAGGGCTCGACGCCATGGGGCGTGTCCCTGCTCGGTGACGACGTCGTCGGAGAAGGTGGCGACCGCCTCGCCGTCGTCACCGGCTTCGGCACGCACAGCTTGTTCCTCATCGATCCGTGCAGCGCGTCGACCGTGGATGCCGTCGACGTCAGCAGCCGCCCCGAACGCGTCAGCGTCGCCGGCGTGCGGCTGCGCAACGACATCGACGGCGTCGGCCGCGGCGGCGACAGCATCAGCGAGATGCCGCTGATGAAGCCTGAAGCCGTGGTCGTCGACGACGTGGGCGGCATCTGGGCCACCTTCACAAACCTGCTCGAGGTCGCCGACAGCAGCGGCCCGATGGAGGCCGGGGCCGGCGTGCTCGCCCGCTTCGTCGTCGACACGTCGACGGGCCCGCCGCGGCTCGCCTACGACCGCCACGTCGAGCTGCGCTGCCAAAATCCGCAGGGGTTGGCCACCGACGGCGCTCTCGTGGTCGTCACCTGCACCGGCACCTTTCAGATCGGCGACGCGGGGTTCGAAGCGCGCACCGCCGGCGGCGTCGCCCTCTACGACGCCGACTTCGTCGAGGTCGCCCACCGCGAAGACGTCGGCCGCAGCTACGGCACCCCCGTCATCGTCGACGGCCACGTCGTCGTCGGCGACGTCCTCGGCGGCGTCGTCTACAGCTACAACGTCGCCGACCTCGGCGAATTCGACACCCAAGACCTCGGCGACGACAACGAATCCATCTTCAAGGTGCTCGTCATCGACGGCGAGGTCGCGGCGCTGCGCTTCTTGAAGGGCGACATCGTCTTCGATCCGTTTCGCACCGGGCGCACGCGCGCCATCGGCGACGCGCGACAGCCGCCGCGCGGCCTCATCGACCTCGCTGTCGACGACAACGGCGACGGCTGGGCGGTGTTCTCGCTCTCGGCCGAGCTCGTGAAGGTAGCGCTCAAGTGATCACGTTTGCCCTCGCCCTCGTCGTCGCCTTTGACGTCAGCGCCGCCGCTGTCGACGTCGAACGCGTGCCCCATTGGTACAAACCCGACCCGCCGATCACCGCTGTCGAAGGCGCCGACACGAAGCCGCAGCGCATCGTCTCGCTCGCGCCGGTGATCACCGAGACGCTGTTCTTGTTGGGCGAGGGCGACCACGTCGTCGGCGTCACCCGCTTCTGCGACCGGCCGGCGGCGGCGACGGCGCTGCCGCAGGTCGGCGGCTACAGCGACGCGAGCCTCGAGAAGATCCTCGCGCTCAAGCCCGACCTCGTCATCGC
>JANNAY010000605.1:0-4463 GCA_031384945.1 Deltaproteobacteria bacterium | reverse complement strand
GACGGCAGCGGCCGCAGCTGTAGGCGATGACGACGCCGGCGGCGTTCTTGGCGGGGAGGAGCGTGCCCTCGCAGAGGTTGAGCGAGCCGCGCCACTTCCGTTTGCAGACCAGCGTCTGGTCTTTGCCCTGGGCGGCGGCGGTCACTTCGAACCGCCCTTCGCCTTCTTCTTCGACGTCGGCGCCGCCTTCGTCGACGACCGCGGCACGCGGGCGACGTCGCCGTCGTCGTCCATGAAGTAGATGTAGTTCTTGCTTCGAGCGATGCCGGTCGCGACGACGATCTCTTCTTTCTCGCCGGGCTTCTTCATCTCACCGCCGCGAACCATCCGACTGCGTGCGATGTGTCCGGCCTTGTCGATGAAGTAGAGCCAGCCCGGTTCGCGCACCACGCCAGCAAGCGCGACCTTGCCTGCCTTGCCCTCAGCGAGCGGCAGCAGCGTCTCCTTCTCCTTCTCCTTCTCCTTCTCCTCGAGGGCCTCCGCGCCCTTCGACGCCGCCGTCGCCGGCTTCTTCTTCGGCTTCTTCGGCGCGCTGACGAGCTCGTCGTAGTCGCCCAGCTGAAGGTCGTTGATGGCCGTCCGGAAGAAGGCCTCGCGAAATTCTTTCCGGTAGAGCGGCGCCAAGAGCGCGCGCAGCACGCCGAGCGCGAGACCGTTCGCGTCGTCCAAGGCGTCGATGCGCTCGCAAGCGAGCTGGATTGTCGCCGGATCGTCGTCGCCGTCCTGGTCCGGTGCCTCGATTCCAAACCACGAGGCAACGTCCTTTTCGAGCCAGCCGTTGTTGTTCTCGATCTCGGACGCGAGCACAGCCTTCGCGAGCACGATGAGCACGGTTTCGTTCAGGCCTTTGGCGAAGTCGGCGCCGATGGCTGCGAAGATTCGGTCCTCCGCGGCCTGCTGCGCCTTGCGCTCCTTCTCCTCCGCCTTCTGCTCTGCCTCCCACTTCGTTTCGCGCTCCTTCGCCTCCGCGTTGCGCTTCTCGCGGGCGGCTTTCTCCTCGGGCGTCTCGTCGGGGTCGACCTCGACGGGCCCGACGCGAGCCGCCGGCCGGATGGCATCGGCAATGGCTTTCGGCAGGAGCTCGCGTGCGCGGCCGCTGGGGTCGACGGCGACGACGATGTCGACCGCGTTGCCCGGGGGGAGCAGGGCCCGCCACGTCGGCTGACCGTAGGCGGCGGCCTCGTCGACGTCGACGAAGGGCTGGTTGTGTTCGACGCGGTGGCCGTACTCGCTGAAGAGCTTCTTCGTCTGCTTCGCATCGAGCAGCTTGCCGCTCACCTCCGCCGCGGCGACGACTCGCGCAGAGTGCGTCGAGAGCTTCGAGGCCCAGCACGCCGCGTCCAGGCAGGTGTCGGCGGCGCCTGCGCCAAAGAGAGAGGCTTGAGCAGCGCTGCGTTTCGGGCAGGTGTCACAGGCGCCGGCGGCGGGAACGAGGTCGGCGTCGATGATCGGGAACGGAGCAGAGGCGAGCTGCCGGCGGTTGCGGGAGATGGCGTCTTTGACGTCAACGAGGGTCGGCGCGACGCGCATGTAGCCGACGTACGCGGGGCGCAGGTTCTCACCTTCGCCCTGGGTGCCCTCGGCGTCCGGCTTGAAGCGCAAATCGACGAGGGTCCTCAGTTGCTCGTCGGCGCCGTGAAGGGCGGCGAGGGCGAGGGCGCCGCCCAGGGTGAGCCAGTCGTCCGACAGCAGCTGCTGAGCGAACGGCACGAGCTGCAGCAGGCGCAGGCGAGAGGCGACGAAGGAGGCGGGCTTGCCGATCTCGTCGGCGATGGCGGCGACGCTCTTGCCCTTGCCGTCGCGGTGGAGCGCTGCGAGCGCCTCCGCTTCCTCGAGGGGCTTCAGGCCGTTGCGGTCGCCGTTCGCTTTGAGCGCGGCCTCCATCGCCTCGTCGTCGCTCATCTCGCGGATGACGACGGGGACGGCGACGTCGGCGTCGACGCCGTGGATCGTCACCAGCACGCGACGGCGCGTCTCGCCTTCGACGACTTCGAAGCCGGCGCTGTCGCCGGAGCCGACGGGGCGCACCAGCAGGCTCTGGTACGGCACGCCACCCGAGGCGCGGACGCTCTCGAGCAGCTTCGCCTCCTCCTCCGGCGGGCGCGTCTTGCGCGGGTTGTTCGGCCAGGAGCGGAGGCGGATGAGCGGAACGGACGTGGAGACAGGGGCAGGGGAGACGGCGGCATCAGCAGACATCGAACACCTCATGGCCGCCGGCGGCGGCCGGCTTGGTCACGTGGCGAGAACGAAAAGGGCGAGGCCGCCGAAGACGACGGCGGCGACGACGGTCAGGTCGACGAGGAGAGGGAGCTCAGGCCTGGCAAGGGCGGCGGCGCGCTCGCACCACGCCCGCACCACAGACAGCCCAAAACCCGCGCGATCTGGCTTGGACTGGCGCGAACAAAAGAGCTTCTCGCCCGCAATGCGAAGCGGTAGCGCTCGTCCTGTTGTGGGACCTCGGGGTCCCGCCCGACCCACCAGCTTTTTTCCCTCGGCGGGCAGGAGGAACGCGATGTTCACCGGGCTCGTCGAGGACACAGGAACCGTCACAGAGCTTCGCCCCACAGCCTCGACATGGGGCTCGGGGCAGCGGCTCGTCGTCGAGACGGCGCTCGATCTCGCCGAAGCGAAGCTCGGCGACTCGATCGCGGTCGATGGCGTGTGCCTGACCGCGGTGCAGATCGACGTCGTCGACGCTCACGCTGGCAAGGGCAGGTCGCGCGTCGCCTTCGACGTCGGTCCCGAGACCCTCGCCGTCAGCGCCTTCGCCGACAACCTCAAGATCGGGCGCCGCGTGCACCTCGAGCGCGCGCTCCGCCTCAGCGATCGGCTGGGCGGTCATCTGGTGGCCGGCCACGTCGACGGCGTGGGCGCTGTCGTCTCGCGCCGCGCGCAGGGTGATGCGCTGTTTGTGCGCTTTCAGGCACCGAAAGCCGTGCTCGACCTGTGCATCCACAAGGGCAGCATCGCCATCGACGGCGTCTCGCTGACCCTCAACGTCGTCGACGACGACGGCTTCGACGTCTGCCTGATCCCCCACACGCTCACGCAGACGCACCTCGCCGCGATGGCCGTCGGTGATCGCGTGAACCTCGAGAGCGATCTGATCGGCAAGTACGTGCAGCGCTTGATTTCCCGTGGCGCGTCTTCGGCCAGCGCCGTCACGTGGGACTTGTTGAAGAAGAGCGGCTTCGCCGAATGACGCGATGAACCGCACCTTTGCTGCCAGCAGTCTGGCGACGACGCCCGCCGAAGCCGTGCTCGATGTCGCCACGCGGCTGCGGGCGCTGGGGTTTCGCCCCGGCAAGACGCACGGCGCCGCCCTCTGCTTTGTGTCGTTGCCGTTGGCGGCCGAGCCCGCGGCGCTGCAAGGGGCGCTGAGCGATCTCTTGTCGCCGATGCCGTTCGTCTCGTTCGTCGGCAGCTCGGCGTTTCACGATCAGCGCATTCCCGAGAAGCGCGCCGGCCTCGCCGTCGCCGTCGTCGAGGGCGTCGACGCCGAGCTGCGCCACACGCTGTGGCAAGAGCACGGCATGCAGATGGCGGCGCCGCTGCTCGCCGACAGCTGCTTCGCCACCGCCCGCTTCGTCGCCGCCGGCGCGCAAAACGCTGGCCCCCTCAACGTCCTCGCCGCCTACGACGAAGCCGGCGGCGACGTCGTCGGCTCCGTCGCCGTGCGTCCGCAGCGGCACCTCGTGCCCGGCGTCTCCGTTCTGTCGATGACGGGGCCGCGCATCGTCGCTGGCGTCACGCAGTCGGCGCGCCAGCTGGGTCCGTCGCGCACGGTCACCGCGGCCACGCAGAACGTCATCCGCGAGCTCGACGGGCGCCCCGCTCTCGAGCAGCTGCTCTCTGACCTGCCGTCGTCGCTGCGGCAGAACCTGGCCCGCCTCGGCGGCTCGCTCTACGCCAGCATCGCCGTCGATGACGACGACACGCAGGTGCTGCGCAATGTCACGGGCATCGATCCCAACACCGGTGCTGTGGCCGTCAACGAGCAGCCCCGCGTCGGCACCGAGATCACGTTCTCCCTCCGCGATCAGACGGCCGCCCGCGCCGATCTCGAAGAAGCGCTGATGGCCCTCGAGGGCGCCCTCGGCAGCGCCAAGCCCCGCTTGTTCGTCGTCTTCTCGTCGTCAGGACGCGACGCCGGCCTCTTCGGCGCGCCCTTGTGGGACGTCACCCGCGTCCTCTCGCGCTTCGGCCCCGACGTCCCCGTCGTCGGCTGCTCCGCCGGCGCCGAGATCGCCACCTGCGGCGGCAAGGCCCACGTCTTCGCCCAATCCGCGATCATCACCGCGCTCCTCTGAGAGGTTGTGCGCGAGCAGCATGGCGCTCCGGCCGCGGCGGTCGTCGTCGTCGTCGAACGTGTGAGGCCGGCCTCTCAAAGGTCTGTGCTGCGGGCTCAAGAAGCAGAGTTCGCGACGACGTCGGCCACGCCACGCCACAGCCACAGCCACAGC
>JANNAY010000509.1:0-7304 GCA_031384945.1 Deltaproteobacteria bacterium | reverse complement strand
CGCAGTGCCAACGACGAGAGCGCTGCCGGATGCGACGGAGACCACGGGAGAGATAGGGATCGTTCCGCTTCCCATCTCTCAGCTGGCGCCAGCTTCTCTGCTTGCTGCTGCACATCTCACAAGAGGGAGCGCGCGCTGCTGAAGCAGAGATCTTGTTTCTATTAATGATCGTCGTCTTCGTCGGTGTCTGTGGAGTGCGGGGAAAACGCGGACAGCGCGGTCCGAGGCGGCGCCGGCGACGAAGGTGCTGGGGAAGGATCACCCAGCAAGGTCTGCCGTCGATCGGGAAGACCGGGCGAAAGGCGTTCTCCCCAGATCCTGCACAGCTTCACGCGCGCGCTCTGTGGGGTCTTCGGGCTTCTGAGATGACCTCGGGGACCGACTTGAAGCAACGCAGCCAGTGTGCGACGGAGCGGCTCTTTTCGAGGTGGTTCGTGGAACTGCGCATTTCCGTCGCTGAGTTGTCGCGTGTGGTCTCGCTCGCGCAGGGTGTCGTGCAGCGCAAGAACACCATGCCGGTGCTCTCGCATGTGCTGCTCGACGCCGGCACCGACGCCAGCGGCAACGGCCGCCTGCAGCTGACCGCCACCGACCTCGACGTCGGCATCAAGGCCAGCCGCGCCTGCGAAGTCAGCTCACCCGGCGCCGTCACGATCCCCGCCCGCGCCCTCGCCGACATGGTGCGCGTGCTGCCCGGTCCCGACGTCGTGCTCAAGCGCTTGCCCAACCAGCACGTCGAGGTGAAGAGCGGCCGCACCAAGGCGCGCTTGATGGCGCTGTCCGCCGACGAGTTTCCCTCGCTGCCGGCGTACGAGTCGGCGTCGTTCGTGAGCATCGACCAGACCCTGTTGCTCGACATGGTCGACAAGACCCTCTACGCCGCCTCGCAAGACGAGACCCGCTACAACCTCAACGGCGTCTACTTCGAACCACCCTCCGAAGAGCGCGGCCCGCTGACGATGGTCGCCACCGACGGACACCGGCTCGTGCGCGTCGAGCGCCAGGTCGCCGGCACCAGCGGCTTCAAGCTCAAGGGTCCGGTCATCTTGCCGCGCAAGGGTCTCTCTGAGCTCAAGCGCGTGCTCGACGGCAGCGACGGCGGCACGTCAGGCGGCGAAGGCGGCGGCGTGCAGATCGAGCTCGGCTTTCACGACAACCACTGCGTCGTGCGCAAGGGCAACACCATCCTCGGCATGCGCCTCGTCGAAGGGCAGTTCCCCGACTACAAGCAGGTCATCCCGAAGCTCGCCGACAAGGTCGTGCGTGTGGCGCAGAAAGACCTCGTCGACAGCCTCAAGCGCGTGAGCGTTCTGGCCCAAGACAAGATGCAGCCGGTGAAGCTCGTGCTCGGCAAAGACCAGCTCGTGGTCAGCTGCACCAACCCCGAGAGCGGCGAGATCAGCGACGACGTCCCCGTCGAATACGCCGGCGCCAGCATCGAGGTCGCCTTCAACGCCCGCTACCTCGTCGAGGCCCTCGCCTCGCTCGACGACAAGAACGTGCTCTTGAAGGTCACCGACAACCTCTCGCCGGGCCTGTTGGTCGGCGTCGACGAGCCGCGCCACCTGTGCGTCGTCATGCCGATGCGGCTCTGAACAAAGTCTGATCGAAGAGCGGGGCAGGGCAGGGGTGCAGAAACGTTCGCTCGTCGTCGTCGGGATCGCGCTGTCGCTGCTGGCGTCGTCGTCGTCGTTTGCCTTCCGCTACGCCGTGTTCGCCGTCGGTGACGGCGGCGTCAAAGCTGCTGGCGACGTCAAAGCCGCCCTCGCCAACGAAGAAGGCGCCGTGGTCGTCGACGACGCGACGCTGGCGCTGCGCCTGCGCGGACCCGTCGGCGCCCTCGTCGACGTCGCCGTCGCCAGAGATGGGGTCAAAGCCGCCGACGACGCCTTTGCCGCGCTCGATCATGAGCGCTCGGTGTCGCTGCTCGAGGCCGCTATCCAGGGGCTCGAGCAAGATCGTGACTTCTCGGTCGAGAAGCGCGCCGTGCTTGAAGACGCGCGCCTCAAGTGCGCGCAGCGGCTGTTGGGGCTCGCCGGCCCAGCCGAGACGGGCAAGGGCGAGACGCGCAACGGCGACGCCGCCCGTCGTCATCTGCAGAACGCACTGAAGACCCACCCGGCGCTCGAGCTCGGCAAGCAGTTCCCCCCGAAGATGAAGGCGCTGTTCGCGTTGGCGCAGTCCGACGTCGACGGCCTCGGCCTCGGCGGTGTCGTCGTGCGTTCGACGCCGGCGGGCGCCAGCGTGATGCTCGACGGACGCTCCGTCGGCACGACGCCGCTGTCGTCGACGACGTTGACGGCGCCGGGGTCGTGGCGCCTGTGGATCGAGAAAGACGGACGCCGCTCGATGGCCCGCGTCATCGACATCGACGCCAAGGCCGCCGTCACCGTCGAGATCGACCTCGGCTTCGAGTCCGCCTTTGTCGGCGTCAGCGGCGCCGTGCCGACGTTGTCGCCGGTGACGCCGCTGACGCAGGCGTCGTTGTCGCGCATGGCCGGCTTCGTCGACGTCGACGTCGTCAAGGTCGTCGGCGTCAACAAAGACGACGCCAACGAAGGCGGCGCCAACGAAGGCGGCGTCTACGTCGTCAGCGTCAGCGACAAAGGCGTCGTCGTCGTCGACGGCGCCGTCCCCGCCGACGTCTTCGTCGCCGCACCCGTCGTCGCTGCCGCCGACCACAGCGCCCCCGCCGTCGACGCCGACGACGACGGACCGCCGTGGGTCTTGATCGGCGTCGGCGTGGGTGTGGGCGCCATCGTCGTCGCCGGCGCCGTCGTCGGTGGCGTCGCGCTGGCGACGTCGACGACCGAGCTGCGCTTTCGCCTGAAAGAGGTCGAGCCGTGAAGCGCCTTGCTCCCGCCCTGCTCGCCGCCCTGCTCGCCGTGATCGCCGGTCTCGCTGCCCCCGGCTGCAAGAACGAGATCGAGGTGACGATCGGCGTGCAGGTCGCCGACGGCATCAACGACGTCGTCGACGTCGAGCAAGATCTCAAGAACCTCAGCGTCAACGGCGTCGGCAAAGACTTCGACGAGACCGTGCCGTTTCCTGGCGACGTCGACGCGCTGCCGCTCGAGCTGCTGTTTCTCGGCGGCGGCAGCGTCGTCACCGGCCACGGCCGCACCATCGTCACGCCGCCGCCCGCCTCGCTCGACGACTACGCGACCGACTTCAAGGCCACGATGGTCATCGGCAGCGACGACGCCGTCACCGAGCTGCAATCGCTGCCGCCGAACCTCGGCGCGGGCAGCTGCGCCGCCTCTGACGAAGGCGGCCACATCTTCGTCGTCGGCGGCGTCGACGCCAGCCAATCCGGCTACGGCGTCGACGACGACTACTTCGTCCGCGGCCTCGATGACCTCAACGCCCTCAAAGCCAACGCCGTCGGCTGCAGCGCCCTCGGCGGCCGCGTCGTCGCTGGCGCCTGCGACGGCAACGCCATCGTCGACCTCGGCGTCGGCGACACCGTCCGCGTCGACGTCGACGTCAGCACCTGCGGCTTGTTCGCGGCGAAGTCGAAGAATGACTATTTGTTGATGTCGCAGACAAGCGCGACATTGTTCAGCAGCAGCGGCGACGCGCTCGACTCCAGCGCCACCGGCTTCGACGACGTCATCGCCAGCGTCGAAGCTCTCGGCAGCGGCAACGCGATGGTGCGTCTCGTCAATTCCAAGATCTTCTTGGTCACGCGAGAGCCCGTTGGTGTTTCTCAGGTGGGGCAGGGCACGGCGCTGGGCCGACGCTTCGGTGACGTCGTCGCCATCAACGGCGATCAGCTGCTCTTCGGCGAAGACCTCGGCGTCGCCAACGGCGCCATCGGCCTCGGCGGCACCGCCACCGCCGTCACCGTGCTCTCCGACGACACCGTCGTGGCCATCGTCGACGGCGACCTCATCGCCATCGGACCCGACGCGGGCGGAGACCTCGCCACCACCCGCGTCGCCCTCACCCGCAACCGCGCCCGGTTGGCGGCGCTGCCTGGCGACACGATCTTGTTGGCTGGCGACGAAGGCGTCGACGTCGTCGTCCTCGCCTCGCACGCGCCGAAGCTCTGAACGCTCAAGTACGTCGCGGCCCTGGGTGCTGGGTGTGCGACAGGCCCGCCGGCCACCCGCACGCCCGCCGGCCACGGGAGGCGCGTGCTGGTTGGGAGTGCTAGGCCGATTGGACTGAGGTAGCCGCCATGACTGTCGCCGTCGCTGAGCCTGCGTTTTCGTTGCGCCACAAGGTGCGGTTCGTGACCGCCGCCAGCCTGTTCGACGGGCACGACGCGGCGATTCAAATCATGCGGCGCGTGCTGCAGCAGGAAGGCGCCGAGGTGATTCACCTGGGCCACGACCGCAGCGTGCAAGACGTCGTCGAGGCCGCCATCGCCGAAGACGCCCAGGGCATCGCCATCAGCAGCTACCAGGGCGGGCACGTCGAGTACTTCAGCTACATGCTCCAACTGCTCCGCGAGAAGGGAGCAGGCCACATCCAGGTCTTCGGCGGCGGCGGCGGCGTCATCGTGCCGGCTGAGATCGAGCTGCTCGAGAAGCGCGGGGTGAAGAAGATCTTCAGCCCCGAAGACGGCCGCAAGATGGGCCTCGTCGGCATGATCCGGTGGATGCTCAAAGAGTGCGATCACCTGCCGGGCGAGTTGATGAAGAAACTGCCCGAAGGCCCGCTCACAGCGTTGCAGAAAGCCCGCGCCATCACCACCCTCGAGCTCGGCGGCGCCGAAGACGCCAGCGACGAGCAGAAGAAGGCAGCGATGACGCTGCGCACCGAGGTGAAGGCGAAGCTGGCAGAGAAGAAGGCGCAGAAGAAGACGCCGGCTGTGGTGGGTTTCACCGGCACCGGTGGTGCTGGCAAATCATCATTGATCGATGAAGTGCTGCTGCGTTTCTTGGACACCTATCCGGGCAAGACCGTGGCGGTGCTCTCCGTCGATCCGACGCGCAAGCGCACGGGCGGGGCGCTGCTCGGCGACCGCATCCGCTTGAACGCGGCGGCCCGCGCCTTCGACCGCGTCTTCGTCAGGTCGCTGGCGACGCGGCGGGCGCATCTGGCGACGTCGGCGTCGGTGGCCGACGCGCTGTCGTTCTTGTGCACCACCGACGCCGACCTCGTGGTGCTCGAGACCGCCGGCATCGGGCAGAGCGACAGCGAGGTGCACGAGCTCGTGCAGCAGGGCCTCGTCGACAAGAGCGTCTACGTGATGACGCCCGAGTACGGCGCGCCGTCGCAGCTCGAGAAGATCGACATGCTCGACTTCGCCGACGTCGTCGTCGTCAACAAGGCCGACAAAAAAGGCGCCCTCGACGCCGTGCGCGACGTGAAGAAGCAGGTGCAGCGCAACAAGAAGCTCTTCGACAAGAAGCCCGACGAGATGCCGGTCTTCGGCACCGCCGCGCACCGCTTTCACGACAAGGGCACGAACGCGTTCTTCAACCACCTCATGGTGCAGCTGGGCCTCGCGGCGCCGAAGCTCGTCGAGGGCGCCCCCGCCACCGACGCGATCATCCCGCCGGCGCGGGTCCGCTACCTCGGCGAGATCGCCGACGCCCTGCGCGGACGCAGAAAGCAGATCGCCCACGACGCCGACAACGCCGCCCGCGTCGACGGCCTGCGCCGCGCCCTCAAAGAATTGGGCGGCGCCGTGCCCGACACCGGCGCCCTCTTCGGCGTCGCCGCCTGCAGCGACAGCAGCGTCGACCTCGCCGTCAGAACGATGCGCCAGCGCCACGACGCCCTGCTCGACGACTTGTCGAAAGAGGCCCGCGAGGTCTTGAAGACGTGGGACAGCCTCAAAGACGGCTACGAAAAACCGCAGCACAGCTATGTAGTAAGAAACAAAGAGATCAAGGTCGATAATTATACGACATCACTGTCGCACCAAGAGATCCCGAAGGTCACGCTGCCCGATCTCAACGACTGGGGCGCGCGCGTGAAGTTCGCCATGAGCGAGAACGCGCCCGGCCTCTTCCCCTTCGCGGCCGGCGTCTTTCCGTACAAGAGAACTGGCGAAGATCCGACGCGCATGTTCGCTGGTGAGGGCACGCCCGAGCGCACGAACCGCCGCTTCCACTACGTCTCGAAGGGACAGCCCGCCGTGCGCCTGTCGACGGCGTTCGACTCGGTCACGCTCTACGGCAGAGACCCGGCGCTGCGCCCGGACATCTACGGCAAGGTCGGCAACAGCGGCGTCTCTGTCTGCTCGCTCGACGACGCCAAGCGCTTGTACTCGGGCTTCGATCTGACGGCGCCGTCGACGTCGGTGTCGATGACGATCAACGGCCCTGCGCCCACCGTGCTCGCCTTCTATTTGAACGCCGCCATCGACGCCGCCGTCGAGCGCCGGTTGAAGAAAGAGGGCAAGTGGGCCGAGGCCGAGGCTGCGATCAACGCCTGGTTCTCGTCGAGAAACCTCACGCGGCCGACCTACCGCGCCGAGCTGCCCCGCTTCGACGGCGGCGGCCACGACGGCATGGGCCTGGGCTTTCTCGGCCTCAGCGCCGACAAGATCGTCGACAAGGCCCTCTACGCCGAGGTCAAAGCTGACGTGCTGAAGAAGGTGCGCGGCACGGTGCAGGCCGACATTCTCAAAGAAGATCAGGCGCAGAACACCTGCATTTTTTCGACAGAGTTTTCGCTGCGCGTGATGGGTGACATTCAGCAGTACTTCGTCGACCACGACGTCAACAACTTCTACTCTGTCTCTATCTCGGGCTACCACATCGCCGAGGCCGGCGCGAACCCCATCTCGCAGCTCGCCTTCACCCTGGCGAACGGCTTTACGCTGGTCGAATACTACCGCGCCCGCGGCATGGCCGTCGACGACTACGCCCCCAACTTGAGCTTCTTCTTCAGCAACGGCCTCGACCCCGAATACGCCGTCATCGGCCGCGTCGCCCGCCGCATCTGGGCCGTCGCCATGCGCGACCTCTACCAGGGGTCTGAGCGTTCGCAGAAGCTGAAATACCACATCCAAACCTCGGGCCGTTCACTGCACGCCCAAGAGATGGCGTTCAACGACATCCGCACCACGTTACAGGCGTTTTATGCCATCGCCGACAACTGCAACTCTCTGCACACGAACGCCTACGACGAGGCCGTCACCACACCCACGGAAGAGTCAGTCCGCCGGGCGATCGCCATCCAATTGGTGATCAACCGTGAGCTGGGCATGATGAAGAACGAGAACCCCTTGCAGGGCTCGGCCTTGATCGAGCGGCTCACCGACATCGTCGAAGAGGCCGTGCTCAAAGAATTCGAGGCCCTCGACGCCCGCGGCGGCGTGCTCGGCGCGATGGAGACGATGT
>JANNAY010000450.1:0-9319 GCA_031384945.1 Deltaproteobacteria bacterium | reverse complement strand
GGCGGGGGCGGCGCTGGCGGTGCGACCGTCGCCGAAGTCGTTCTGGGCGAGGGCGTTGCCGGAGTCGAAGAAGGTGAGGTCGCGGCAGGTCACGGGACCGGTCAGCTGGGCCGGCCGTCGCGGCACGCGCACGCCGCAGATGCGGCCGAAGGAGGTGACGACGACGTCGACGCCGATGGGGGTCATCTGGTCGTAGGTGACATAGACGCGGCCGCCGTCGTCTTTGACGTCGAGGTCGCCATCGCCGCGCAGGCGGCCGTTGGGGCGAAAGATGATGAAGGGATCGTTGGTGGGCGCGGTCTCCATCGAGTAGTGGAAGCCGCTGCCAGGGACGCTCGACGTCGCCACGACCTTCCACCCGGTGGCGAGCTGGCTCTCGGTGTTGCAGTCGGCGTGCTCGCGGCGCTCCATCACCAACTGTGAGTCGCCGGCGACGCGCACGCGGTGGCAACGGCCTTCGGCACGGGCGTTTCTGCGCGCGCGCTCCATAAAGTTCACGACCTCGTCGAGCGACGAGCGCAGTTTGGCGTTGTGGATCGCCGGCGTGAGGTCGGGGACGGCGATGGCCGCGAGCGTGGCCAGGATCGACACGACGACCATCATCTCGAGCAGCGTGAAGCCGCGGGCCTTGCCCGGCCGCGTCACCTGCATCGCACCGCGCACACCCGGCGCCATCGCAGGCGGCGGCGGCGGCGGCGCAAACGTCGTCGGCGGCGGCGGCAACTTCGCTGTCGTCTGCGTCGTCGTGGTCGCGGTCGTGGTCGGCGTCAACGTCGACTTGGGCTTTTGCGTCTTCGTCATGGCGGGTGCCTCCGAAACAGGATCAGGAAGAGAAGCAGGAAGGGGCTCGGGCATCATCTCTTTGAGCTCGACAGGAAAACGACGAGCGACGACGGCGTGGATGCCGAACAACAGCAGCGCGCCCGCCGTGGTCACCACGCACCAGTAGGCGACGTAGCCGTCGATGACCGAGCTGCCGAAGTACTGGTAGACCTTGTGCGAGAGGTTGACGTTGAGCGCCCACGGCGTCGTCAACCGCGAGACCCCTTGCAGCACGATGTAGAAGACGAGCGAGTGCGCCATCGCCACATGCGCTTTGCGCGGCTCGCGCACCTGGCTCATCGCCACCAGGCCCGCCACGGGCACGAGCAGGTGCGAGAGCACCGAGATGCGCGTCGCCCCCGTCGACAACGCGTCGACGAGCCAGATGGGCAAGCCGAGGATCGACCATGCGTAGACCAGGCGGATGAGCGAGGCGTACGAGCCGATCAGGCCGACGGCGAGCAGCAGCGCGGTGACGTGGCACATCCACATCAGGTAGGCGGGCTGCAGTCTGACGAAGCAGTTGTAGACGACGTGAAAGAACCACAGCGTCGCCGGCAGCAGGCCCAGCCAGCGCACCCGGTAGTCGAGGATCAGCTCGCGCTCGAAAGACGGTCTCACCCCCACACGTTACGGCCGTGACGACGGCGAAGTCCATGTTGGGACGGCGCCCAATGTGGGTGTGCGCCCACCGATCTGCCGCCGTTCGAACACGCGCTTACGGACGCCGGCGACCTGCGCGATCCCGAAACGAGAACTTGCAACCGTCGTCGTCGGCTGGCCCAGATCGGTCAGCAAGCGTGACGACGACGATCGCGCTGCTAGGGTGTCGTCGTGCGGATCTTCTCGCGCATCGGCAGTTGGTTCCGTGCGAAGGGCGCGTCGGATTCGTCGTCGACGTTGGCCACGACGGCGCCGCTGTCGACGCTGTCCGAGTCGTCATCGTTCGAGCTGCCGCCAGCGCCGTCGACGACGCAGACGGCGCGGGGCTTCGACGCCGAGACGCTGGCGCGGTTGCCGCGCACGCCCGCCGAAGTGTTTCGCCGTCGCCTGCTCGACTCGATTCAGGCCGCGCACGACGAGGCGCGCGTGCAGATCGGTCACCTCGATCCCGCGGTGCGCGTGCTCGTGCTGCCGCAGCACGGCAGCGGCGGCGACGAAGAGATCGACGACGCTCTGCGTCAGGTCGAGGCGTCGGCGCACTCGCTGTCGTCGGTGACGTGGTCGGCGCTGCGCGACGCGCGTCCGCCATTTCGCCCGGCGCCGTCTGAGTGGGCGGGCGCCCTCGGCAACCACCTCGACGGTGACGCCGGCCTCATCTTCTTCGTCGACGTCGAAGCCATCGCCCTCGCCGTCGTGCAAGCCGCCGAAGGCCAGGGCCTGGTCGGACACGTCGAAGACGACGGCGGACTGGTCCGCGTGTCTGACGGTCGCTTTCAAGCGCACATCGGCGTCAGCGCCTTGATCGCCGAGTCGCTGTGGACGGGCAGCGGT
Organism: Deltaproteobacteria bacterium; assembly: GCA_031384945.1. Taxonomy (GTDB): domain Bacteria; phylum Myxococcota; class UBA727; order UBA727; family VGSZ01; genus VGSZ01. Next base: position 7,003 of record JANNAY010000450.1, on the reverse strand, counting down.
CCGCTCTCGGTCGTCATGAAGCGCGCCCAGCACCTGCCCAACGAGATGCGCAGCTTTGTCGCGGTGTTGCGCGGGCTCGAGCGGCGCTTCGTCGGCGTGCGCTTCGAGGTCGCCGGCGATCGGCTGGTGGCGCGCACGTCGAATTCAGCTGCGGCGCCTTCGTCGAAGTCGCGTCCGTCGCCGCTGCGGCTCGACTACCGCCACATCGCCGCCGGCGCCCGCGCCAGCGGTCTCGCCCTCGACGCCTTTCTCGCCGGCGCCCGCCTCGACGATCTCACCGAGCAACAGGGCGACGTCGCCGTGCTGGTGCGATCGAAGGCGTACTTGAAGGCCTACCCCGACGTCGTGCACGAAGACGGCGAAGGCTGCGTCTACGTCGCCGTCAGAGAACAAGAAGGCCGCGCCACCGCCATCGTCAAAGGCGCCGATGACCCCGTCGGCCGCTTCGGCTTCTTGCAGCATGAGGCGGCGCGGCAGTTGCCGTTCTTGCGCATCGACGGCCACGCCTTTGTCGTCGAGCAGAGCGCCAGCGTCGGGCTGCGCCACCCGAAGGCCTACGGCTTCGTCGGCGACAAGGCGGCGAGCCTGCTGCTCGATCCGTCGCTGGTGCGCGGGTTTTGCGAGCAGCTCGGTCCGGTGCCCATCAGCGTCGACGTCGTCACCCTCAGCGAAAACTCACTTATCGTCATCGCCCCCGGCGCCACCGACGTCGTCATCGAAGAAGCGAAGAAGCGGGCGTCGCGGCTCGAGGCCGACCTCTTCGACGACGGCGCAGATCCGCTGTCGTTGAGCCTGCACATCGACGTGCCCTCGGTGGGCGCTGGCTGCTTCGAGCTCACCGTCGTGCCCGATGAGTTTTTCCTGCTCACCGATCAAGCAGCCGTGAGCGGCGATCTCGGACGGGCCCACGCCGACTACCTGCGCGGCCTCGCCCTCGAGGCCCTCGGGCTCGTCGAGAAAGCCGTGCGCAGCTTCGAGAAAGCCGTGCGCGCCCGCGCCGACGACGGCGAGCTCAACCTCGCCCTCGGACGCGCGTTGTCGGCGATGGGCGAGCACGAGCGCGCGGTCTCTGTGCTCGAGCGCGCGGCTGGCGCTCTGCCCGACCACGCCGAGGTCTTGAACGCCCTCGGCCTCGCCCACTACCGCACCGGCGCCTACGCCTACGCGAGGTCCGCCTTTTTGCGCGCGGTCAAGCTCGCGCCCGACGAGGTCGGCTTTCTCGTCAACCTCGGCCGCACCTGCTGCGACGAGCGCCTCTACCAAGAAGCAAAGACCGCCCTCGAGCACGCGCTGCGCGTCGAGCCGTCGTCGGCCGAGGCCCATGCCTCGATGGCCGTGCTCTGCCACCGCACCGGCGAGAAACAGCAGGCGCTGCACCACGCGCGCGCCGCCCTCGCTGAGCAGCCCGACGACGAGACCGTGCGTGAGCTCTTGCGCCTGATGGACGAAGAGAGCGGCTCGTAGCCCTGCGCAACCGCGCGCCGATCAGGTAGACGGCGTCATGCTTGCTGTTGCTGCCGTGTTGCTTTCGACGTCGCTGGCGTCGGCGCCGCCGACCTTCCCCTACGAGCGCGTCGAGAAGAAGCTCGACAACGGGCTGCGCATCGTCGTCGTGCCGGTGCCCGACAGCGGCTTCTTCGCCATCTCAGAGATCGTGGGCACGGGCTCGCGTGACGAGGTCGAAGCTGGCCACAGCGGCTTCGCGCACTTCTTTGAGCACATGATGTTCAAGGGCACCGAGAAGCATCCGGCCGACAAGCGCGTGGCCCTGCTCGCCAGCCTCGGCGTCGACGAGGGCGGCTACACCACCGACGACTTCACCTGCTACCAGCTGACCGGTCCCACGCCGGGGTTGGCAAAGATTCTTGAGCTCGAGGGCGATCGCTTTCAGCACCTCAGCTACAGCGAAGACAGCTTCAAGACCGAGAGCCGCGCCGTGCTCGGCGAGTACAACAAGAATTTCTCGAACCCCGACGAAAAAGCCGGCGAAGTGCTCGTCGACCTTGCCTTCGACAAGCACACCTACAAGCACACGACCATGGGGTACCTCAAAGACATCCAAAAGATGCCTGAGCAGTACAAGTACTCGCGCGACTTCTTTGGCCGATTCTACACCCCTGACAACCTGACCATCGTCGTGGTCGGCGCCGTCGACGTGGCCACCGTGCAGCAGCAGGTGCAGGCGAGCTTTGGCGGGTGGCAGGGCAAGCGGCAGAAGACCGACCTCGTCGATGAGGCCCCGCTGTCGCAAGAGCGCCGCAAAGAGATCGGCTGGGACAACCCCGTACAAGACCGCCTGCACGTGGGCTGGCGCGTACCGTCGTCCGTCGACGACCCGAAGAACGCTGCCCTCGGACTGCTCTTGCGCAGCTACCTGTTCTCTGACTCGTCCGACTTGTGGAAATCGGTGGTGCTCGACGAAGAATTGGCCGAGAGCGTCGAGTCGTGGTGGTCGCCACACAAAGACGCCTCGCTGTTTGGCGTGTACGCGAAGGTGAAAGACGGCAAGAGCAGCGACGAGGTGCTCTCGCGCATTCAAGCACATCTCGACAACGTCTCTGCGGGCAAAATCAATGACCGGCGTTTCACCGATGTGAAGAGCAATCTAAAGTACGCGCTGTTGATGGATCTGACATCGCCAAAGGCCATCTCTGACCGCATCGCCGAGTTCTCGGGCCCCGCCTTTGACGTGGGCTTCGTCGACGGCGTCTTCGGCGCCATGCGCGACCTCGGACCGCGCGAGCTGCAGCAGTTTGTGCGCGAGCGCTTCGGCAAAGACCAGCGCGCCGTCGTCGTGCTGCACCACACAGCGAAGGCCACGAAGGCCACGAAGGCCGCGAAAGAGGGTGCCAAGTGAAGCGCGCGCTCGTGATGCTGGTCTTGCTCTCGTCGTTGTTGGCGCCGTTTTTGGGCTGTGTCTCGACGGTGAACGTCGCCAAGGGCAGCAACCCCGATCCGCGCGCCGGGCTGCCGCCGGTGCTGACGGCACAACAAAAAGAAGCGCAGAAGAAGCAGCAAGAGGCGACGAAGGCAGCGGCGCAGGCGTTGTCGTCGCCGACGTTGCAGCTGTCGGCGCTCGATCCCGTCATCGATGTGCGGGTGGTGTTCAAGAGCGGCTCGGCCTCTGACCCCGCTGGCAAAGAAGGCCTCGCCAACCTCACCGCGCGCTTGATGCGCACAGCCACCGTCGACAAAGACAGCGCCGCCCTCAGCGAAGCGCTGTTTCCGATGGCCGCCGAGCTCTCGGTGCAGGTCGACAAAGACACCGTCGTCTTTGCCGGCCGCTGCCACCGCGATCACCAAGATGCGTTCTTGCGGTTGTTCACCGACGTCATCGCGCACCCGCGCTTCGATGCCGCCGATTTCAACCGCGTGAAACAAGAGGCGACCTCGGCGCTGACGTCGTCGCTGCGCACGGGCAACGATGAGCTGTTGCAGCGCGAGGCCCTCGAGGCTGCCCTCTACGATCCAACTCTGTTGGGCGGCACCGCGACGACGCGGCATCCGTACCGTCACACCCCCGTCGGCACCGTCGATGGACTCGCCGCCATCTCTCTCGACGACGTCAAAGCCTTTGCCGCCGTCGGCTTCACCGTCGACCGCGCCGTGGTCGGCGTTGCCGGCGGCGCCGATGACGCCTTCGTGCAGGCGTTGACCACGGCGCTGTCGACGCTGCCCGCGACATCGACGCTGCCGTTGACGACGGTGACGGCGCCGGCGCCGCCGCCGTCGAACAAGCTGCTCGTCATCGACAAGCCGTCAGCCGGCACCGCCATCTCGCTCGGCTTCGTCTTGCCCGAGCTGTCGCGCACGCACCCCGACTACCCAGCGATGAAGTTGGCCGAGACGTACTTCGGCGAGCACCGCTCGCTCATTGGTCACCTCTTTGATTCGATGCGCGAGGTGCGCGGTCTCAACTACGGCGACTACGCCTACGTCGAGCACTTCGTGCAGCAGGGGTGGGGCACCTTTGAAGAGCTGAACATTCCGCGGCGCAGCCAGTACTTCTCGATGTGGATTCGTCCGGTCGAGCACAAGAACCGGCTCTTCGCCCTGCGCATGGCCGCGTACGAGCTGCAGAAGTTCGCCGACCACGGCATCCCTGACGACGTCGAATTCGAAAAAGTGCGCTCTTTCGTCATAGGCTACTGGAAGAGCAAAGAGCAAGAGCCGATGCGGCGCTTGGGCTACGCCCTCGACGAGAAGCTCACCGGCATGCCCTTCGATCGCGATGGGCTGCGGGCCCGCGTCGCCAGGCTCACGCGCGCCGACGTCAACGCCGCCGTCGCCCGCCACGTCAGAAAAGACCGGCTCGTCTACGTCGTCGTCACCGAGGGCGCCAAAGCCCTCGTCGACGAGATCGTGGCGAAGAAGCCGTCGCCGATGAGCTACGCCGGCAAACAGAAGCCCGCCGTCATCGACGAAGACAAAGCCATCGTCGGCTTCGACCTTGGCGTCGGCGCTGACGACATCGTCGTGAAAGCCCCTGAAGCGCTGTTTCAGAAGTGACGTTGCAAGACGCCCTCTTGCGCGGCCTCTTCGCTGTCGGCGCCCTCGCCGCAGGCGTCGTCGGCTTGTCGGTGCTCGAGGCGCTGTGGCTCTTGCCTGCGCGCGGCGTGTTGTCGACGTTCGCGCGCGTGCGGGCCCAGCTCGGCTTGCGCTCCGAGGGCGTCGACATCGTCGCTGCGGCGGCGGGGTTGACCGCGGCGCTGCTGGCGCCGGCGGTGGCGGCGGCGCTGCTGACGTCGTCGCTGCCGTCGTCGACGACGTTGGCGGCGGCGGCGCTGCTGTGGATGACGCCTGCGCCGGTGTTGTTGGCGCTGGGCGCCGGGCACGACGAGCGGGCCCGCCTGGCCTTGCACGATGGGCTCGCCGCCTGCGTGCGGCGCGGGCTCACGCTCTTGTCGCTCGTCGTCGTCGCCGCCCCCGTCGGCGACGGCCGCGCGGTCTTCGTCGTCGTCGCCGTCGCCGTCGCCGTCGTGCTGGTGCGCGGACGCCAGCGGGGCACGGCGACGTTGCAGCCGCGCTTCGAAGATCGCCTGGCCGGTCCATCGCTCGTCGCCTGGCGCTGCGCCGACCGCGCCGCCGTCGTCGTCGCCGTCGCCTTTGTCGGCAAAGGCGTCGGCGAAGTCGGCGTCAACGGCACCGGCGCCGTCGTCCTCAGCGTCGTCGCTGGCGTCGTCTCCGTCGCCGTCGCCCGCGCCCTCGGACCGCTGCGCGGCGAAGGCCTGCTCGGACCTCTGTTGTTGCTCGTCGTCGCCGGCCTCAGCCGCGTCGCCGCCACCTTGTTGCAGGAGCTGTCATGACCACGTCCACGCCTTCACTGAGCACGCCGCGCGGCGCCACCGTCGTCGTCAAGAGCGCCGGCGGCCTCACCCTCGAGCGCCCGGTGTTCGAGCTGCGCGACACCGCGGCCGGCAAGACGCACCGCTTCGACGCCACGCAGGTGCGCATCGGCGCCGGGCCAGGCAACGACCTCGTGCTCGACAAACCGACGGTGTCGTCGGTGCACGCCGAGATTCAGCCGACGCCGCGCGGCTTCAGGGTCAGAGACCTCGGGTCGACCAACGGCACCCGCGTCAACGGCGTCAAGGTCGTCGAAGCCTTTGTCGACGACGGCGGCGTCATCACCGTCGGCGACGTCGCCCTCGAAGTCCGCGTCAGCAAAGACACCGTCTCGCAGCCGCTGTCGACGGCGACCGAGCTGCACGGCGCCGTCGGTGCGTCGTCGGCGATGCGCGCGGTGTTCTCGCGCGTCGAGCGCGTGGCCAAGACCGACGCTACCGTGCTGATTCACGGCGAGACCGGCACCGGCAAAGAGGTCATCGCCTGGTCGATCTACGAGGCCTCGAAGCGCAAAGACGGCCCCTTCGTCGTCGTCGACTGCGGCGCCGTCGCCCGCACCCTCATCGAGAGCGAGCTGTTCGGACACGAGAAGGGCTCGTTCACTGGTGCCGACAAGCGGCGCATCGGCGCCTTTGAGCGCGCCCACGGCGGCACCTTGTTTCTCGACGAGCTCGGTGAGCTCGAGCTCGAGCTGCAGCCCAAGCTGCTGCGCGCGCTCGAGCGCCGCGAGATCCAGCGGCTCGGCGGCGACAAGCCCATCCCCTTCGACGTGCGCATCATCGCGGCGACGAACCGCGACCTGCGCACGATGGTCGCGAAGGCCGAGTTTCGCGAAGACCTCTACTACCGTCTGGCCGTCGTCAGCCTCGAGCTGCCTCCGCTGCGCGACCGCAAAGAAGACATCCCGATCCTCGTCGACCACTTTCTGACCGGCCTCGGCGCCGATCGCTCGCAGCTGCCGGCGGGCGCCATCGATCGCTTTGTCGAGCATCCGTGGCCGGGCAATTGCCGTGAGCTGAAAAACGCCGTCGAGCGCGCGGTTGTGCTGGGTGAGACGCGCTTTCTGCCGGGGCAATCTTCAGAAGGTTCGTCAGAGTCCGCCGGCGGCTCGACGTCGAACTCCGCCGATGAACCGGCGGGGTCGTTCAAGATCGATGCAACGCTGCCCTACAAAGATCAGAAGTCTGCGGTGATCGCTGACTTTGAAGAGCGCTATGTCCGTCTGTTGATGAAGGTGCACCAGGGCAACGTGTCGGCGGCCTCGCGCGTCGCCGGCATCGATCGCATGAGCCTGCACAAGATCCTCGACCGCTACGGCCTCGACGCCCGCGACCTCGCCCGCTGAGCGGCGGGCGTTGGCGGCGACGAGGAGAAGCGAGCAGTCCGCCAGTTTAGCCTTCCCCGTTGCGGCCGAAGCGCTTGAGCAGAGCGAGAAAGTTTGAGCCGCGCCCACGGGCTGAGCATTCGTCACTTCTCTCACCGAAGCGGGCCTCATGAATGTGGCGCCCCCTGCCCATGGCCGCGGTCGTGACGTCGTCGATCACCGCGGATCACGGCCGCTATGGGGGCCTGCATCGCGTTGGCGATCAGCTTCGGTGATCGATGCAGGCTCCCATAGCGGCCGATGCAAAACGGGGATCGAAGATGCTGCGGCCGC
>JANNAY010000205.1:0-4613 GCA_031384945.1 Deltaproteobacteria bacterium | reverse complement strand
CTAGGTCCCGTCCGCAGCCTTCGCAAGCGGTGCCGTCGTCGTCGGCGCCGTTGCCGCCGGCCGCGCGCCGCGCCACAAGAAGGCGTGGCCATCGCCCTCTCCCGCTCCGTCGTCGTGGCCAGCGCCCAGCGGCTGTTCGGCGCCGCGCTCGCGCGGCAGGCGTCGTCGGCCGCCGGCCTCGACGACGTCGTCACCAAGGTAGCCAACGACCTCGGCTCCAACGACGTCGCCGCCATCCGCGCCGCCGTCGTCGAACACGCCGCCGCTGCCAACGTCGACCGCGGCGTCGTCGCCAACAAAGGCTTCGGCAACGTCTTCGGCAACGTCTTCGGCAACGTCGTCATCGGCGGCAGCGCAGGTGACGTCGGCGTCAAAACCAGCGCCATCGACGTCAGAGCAGGAGGCCCCAATGTCAGCAGCGCACCCGCGTCGATCTACAACGCCGTCTCGCCGCTGCTCGAGAAGGGCAAGCTCAGCGACGCCCAGCTGACCGCGGGACTCGCGCGCATCCACAACGCCTGGTTCGCGCAGGCGAGCAAAGACGGCTACCGCCTTGGCGAGCGCGACAAGCAAGACCCCGTGATGAAGATGGCCCGCAGCTTCTTCGTCGAGGTCGAGGCCAGCGGCGGCAAGCTCGCGCTCAAGCTCGACGACACGCAGAAAGATTTCGTGCGTGCGTATGGACGCAAGCAACACGCAGCTTCAGCAGCAGGCGTCGCCCTCGATGACGACGCTGCCCTCGCCGCTGGCACCAGCAAGATCCTCTCTGAGATCAAGGGCAACAACCAGCAGGCCCTCGACGACTCGCTGAAGCTCGTCACCGCCCACCTCGGCGGCGACGTCACCCGCCTCGGCAAGGGCGTCGACTACCTCTCGAGCGTCAAGGCGATGAAAGACGTGCCGGCGCCGACGCTGAAGCCGTCGATCACGCCGCCGTCGACGCAGAAGGCGCTGTCGACGTTTGAGCAGAAGCTGACGGCGTTGAACCGCGTGGTCACGCTCTTGAACGACAGCGGCGATGTGCCGGTGAAGCGCTCCGACGTGCCGGCGAATTTGCACGGCGCGTACGACCTGCTCGACGAAGAGCACCACCGCTGGGTCAAGACGCAGCTCGGTTACGGCGTCACCAGCGACGCCGACTTCGTCCCCAGCGACGCGCTCGCGGCCAAGCGGCTCGCCCTCGACGCTGCGCCGATGCGCGGCGCCTACGAGACGTTGCTCGCCGGCCTGCGCAAGGGGCTGCTCACGCCAGCGGCGTTGAACGCGATCCTGCCATTGCTCGAGAAGGGCGCGCTCACGCCCGAGCAGCTGACGTCGGGGCTCGCGGCGATCCACAACGATTGGCTCGGCAAGGCCCAGGCCGACGGCTATGTGCTCGGCGAGCGCGACAAGAACGATCCGGTGATGAAGAACGCGCGCACGTTTCTGGTCGCCGTCGAGGCCAACGGCGGCGCGCTCGCGCTCAAGCTCGACGCCGACGAAGAGAAGTTCGTGCGCAGCTACGGCCGCAAGCAGCAGCCCACGGCGAAGCTCGACGACGCCGCCGCCCTCGACGCCGGCACCGAAAAGATCGTCGCCGAGATCACGAAGAACAACACCACCGCTCTCGAAGAGACGATGAAGCTCGTCAGCGGCCACCTCGCTGGCGACGTGATTCGCCTCGGCGAAGACGGCTACCTCGACGCCGTGGCGTCGCTGTCGTCGGTGGCGCTGCCGGTGTCGTCGGATCCAACGAAGCAGGCGTCGTCGTCTGAGGCGCAGACGGCGGTGGCGTCGATGTTGGCGCAGGTCGATGGCTTCATCGCGTTTCTCGAAGAGAAGAAGGCCAACGGCGACGGCCCGGTCGCCCGCGACGACTGCCCAGCTGATTTGCGCATCGGCTACGACTTGTTCGCCGAAGAGCACGACCGCTGGCTCGCGCAGCAGATCGGCTGGGGCTCGTCTCCGAACGCCGATTGGGTGCACACCTCAGAGCTCAGCGCGAGTCGCATCCTGCTCGACGCTGCGCCCATCCGCGGCGCGCTGATGACGCTCGAAGGCGCGCTCGGCGGGTGAGGCGCGCTACGCCGCCAGCTGCTCGATCGACGCCGCCAGCTGCTGCGTCAACGTCGGCGTCGGCTTCTCTTGCGCCGCGACGAGGTAGGCGAGGACGCGGGCTTCGTCGTCGGAGAGGCCGGCGCTGACCTCGACGACGTCGGCGAAGGCTTTGCCGAGGCTGCCGTCGCCGTGTCCGGCGAAGACGCCGGGGTGGACGTAGGACTTGCGGCACACGCTCAGCGTGTTGCCGAGCTTCTCGGAGACGGTGCGGATGGCGTCGTTGATCGCCTTCTTGGTCGGCTTGTCGAGGGCATGCAGCGCCCGGGCGGCGAGCACGGTGCCGGCCCAGGTGCGGACGTCTTTGGCGCTGAAGTCGGCGCCAGCGACGGCGCGGATGTAGGCGTTGACGTCGTCAGAGTCGAGGGCGCGGACGACGCCGGCATCGTCGATGTACTGCACGAGCTCATCGCCCGGCAGCGCGCGCATGTGTTTCACGAGGCGCGCGAGCGAGGCGTCGCGCACCTCGATCTTGTGGTGCTTGTTGCTCTTGCCTTTGAACGAGAACACGAGCCGCTCGCGGCCAATGACGACGTGCTCGCTCAACAGCGTGGTCAAGCCGTAGCTGTGGTTGTGGCGCGCGTACTCTTCGTTGCCGACGCGAATGAGCGTGGTCTCGAGCAGGCGGATGACGGTGGCGAGGGCTTTGTTCTTCGACAGTCCGCGGTGGCGCAGATCGTCTCTGACGCGGGCGCGCAGGGCAGGCAGAGCGCGCGCAAACGCCACCATGCGCTCGAACTTCGTCTCGTCGCGGGTGGCGCGAAATTGCGGGTGGTAGCGGTATTGCTTGCGTCCGCGGGCGTCGCGGCCGGTGGCCTGGATGTGGCCGTCGTCGTCGGGGCAGATCCAGACCGACGTCCACGCTGGTGGGATCGCCAGCTTGTTGCAGCGGGCGATGACGGCGTCGTCGACGACGCGGGCGCCGTCTTTGTCGAAGTACTGCCACTTCGTCTTCTTCGACTTGGTCTTCTTGCGCGTGATGCCCGGCGCGTTGTCGAAGGCGTAGCGCAGGCCGGCGGCGCGGGCCGCGGCTTCGTGCGTGGCGGCCTTGCGGGCGGCGCTCATCTGCGGTCGACGGCGGCGGCTTCTGCGCTTCATGTCCATGGGAACAGCAACCCGCATGCCGCGATCGATGCTGCGCAGCTTTCGGTCAGTGGACGAATTCGACTTGCGCGGGGCGTGGATCCGGTTAGATCAACAGTGAACGGAGCAACAAAGACAGCGCTCACGAGATGGACGCTGCCGCACTGTGAAAGCCACAAGAGTTAGAACAGATATTTGTTGCTTCGGAGATTGTGGCGGGCAGATGCCCGCCACAATCACATTTGTGCTAGTGAATGCCCATGGCGATCAAAGGCATTCACGGGCTCATGTACTCTTCGGACGCCGACGCGACGCGCGCCTTTTTTAAACAGAAGGTGAAGCTGCCCGGCTCTGACATTGGTGACGGCTGGTGGCTCTTCGACTTCACAGAGGGCGACCTTGGCGTCCATCCCATCGACCACGGTGGCACCGCTGGCGACCACGACATCTCGTTTTATTGCGATGACCTCGCCGGCACCGTGAAAGACATGAAGGGCCGTGGCGTCGTCTTCACGGGCGACATCGCCGACCATGGCTATGGTCTTGTCACGTACTTCGAGGTCCCGGGCGGCATCACCGTGCAGCTGTATGAGCCGCGCTACCAGAAGAGGCCGGCGAAGAAGAAGGCCGCGAAGAAGAAGGCCGCGAAGAAGAATCCGCTGACGGCGATGCCGTCGCGCCCGGCGGCGAAGGCTGCAAAGAAGACTGCGGCGAAGAAGCCGGCGAAGAAGAAGAAGTAGCCAGATCCCCTCAGTTGCCGCGGCTGCGGGGGCCCGTTACATCTGCAGTATCTTGATGGAGAGAAAGGCTTCGGCCGTACGACTCCAACAAGCACTGGGAAAGGCGATCGTGAGATCGCCTTTCTCGCTTTTGGGGCCGGCTATTTCTCCGTCGTCGGCGTCGTCGGCCGCGGCGGCGCCGGCACCCGCTCGATGGCCGGTGGCGGACGGCGCTCGTGCCGCGGCGGCGGCCGTCGATCGTCGCGCTGCTGCGGGGGCGGCCCACGCTCGTCGCGCGGGTCTTCACGACGAGGCGGCGGCGGTCCCCGTTCATCGCGCTGTTGCGGAGGACCGCGGCTGTCGTCGCGACGGGGCGGCGGTCCGCGGTCATCGCGCTGCTGCGGCGGCCCGCGATCATCGCGCTGTTGCGGAGGGCCGCGGCTGTCGTCGCGACGGGGCGGTCCACGATCGTCGCGCTGCTGCGGCCCGCGATCATCGCGCTGCTGCGGAGGACCACGGTCGTCGCGACGGGGCGGCGGCCCGCGGTCATCGCGCTGTTGCGGCGGTCCACGATCGTCGCGCGGCGGCGGGCCACGGTTGTCGTCGCGACGGGGCGGACCACGATCGTCGCGCTGGCGCGGACCACGAGCGACACGCGGGGGGCGCCGGGTGACGAGGAGAGCGCGGGGGGGGGGCGGGTAGGGGTAGAGTGTTCGG
>JANNAY010000397.1:0-1688 GCA_031384945.1 Deltaproteobacteria bacterium | reverse complement strand
CTTCATCCAGCGCGCCGACGACAAGCTCTACGAAGGCAAGCAGGGCGGCCGCAACCGCGTCTGCAGCTGAATTCGAAGAGACCGCGCGCGATCTAGATCCTGATTTCACCTCTCCACAGTGAAGCTTTGCGAGCGCCCGTGGAGTGAGGTCTGCGGGCTCGTCTGCGTCGTCGACAAACGCGCCTGAGTTGTCACACTCCGCGCATGTCAGAAGTTCTGGATTTTGAGCGCCCCGTCGCCAACGCGACCGAGGCCAAAGCCGACGTGTTGTCCTTCGACCTCGAGGGCCTAAGCGCCTTTGTCGTCGCCGCCGGCGAGAAGGGCTTTCGCGCCAAGCAGCTGTTCTCGTGGCTGCACGAGAAGCGGGCGACGTCGTTTCAGGCGATGTCTGATTTGTCGGCGGCGTTTCGCAAGCGCCTCGATGAGACCGCGGTGCTGCGGCGCCCCGTCGTCGACGAGGTCCGCATCGCCGCCGACGGCACGCGCAAGTACCAGCTGAAGACCATCGATGGTCACATCATTGAAAGTGTTTGGATTCCCCACGCCTCAGGACCGGGCCGTCATGCGTTGTGCATCTCGTCGCAGGTGGGCTGCGCCATGGGCTGTACCTTCTGCGCGACCGGCGCGATGAAGCTCACCCGCCACCTCACCGCCGGCGAGATCGCGGGGCAGGTCTACGCTGTCATCGACGAATTGCAGGCGAACCAGCCCGAAGACCCGCCGGTGCCCGCCTCGAAGCGCGACCGCTACGAGGCCATCGAAGGCGACGACGACAACTTCGTCGAAGACGCCGCTGACGTGAAAAATGGCAAGCCCAAACGTCGCATCCAGAACATTGTCTACATGGGCATGGGCGAGCCCCTGCACAACATCGACAACGTGATCGCCAGCATCGACCTGCTCACGAGCCCGGCCGGTCTCGGGCTGTCGCCGCGGCGGCTGACGGTGTCGACGTCGGGCATGGCGGCGGCGCTGAAGAAGCTCGGCGACAAGACCAACGTCCACCTGGCGGTGAGCCTGAACGCCACCACCGACGACGTGCGCCAGAAGATCATGCCGGTGAACAAGCGCTGGGACATCGACGCGCTGCTCGACGCCTGTCGTGACTTTCCGGCCGAGCGCCGCCGGCGCATCACGTTCGAGTACGTGCTGCTCAAAGACGTGAACGACGGCGACGACGACGCCCGCCGGCTGGTGCAGCTGCTGCGAGAGTTCCGCACGAAGGTGAACCTGATCCCCTTCAACGCGCACCCGCTCTCGCCCTTCGGTCGGCCCGACGACGCGCGCGTCGACAAATTCCGCCGCATCCTCGACGACGCCGGCGTCAACTGCTTCGTGCGCACCACGCGCGGCCTCGACATCGACGCCGCCTGCGGAATGTTGGGCGCGAAAAAACTAGAGGCCGCCCGCAAAGGCAGCCTCCCCGTCGTCGACGCCTAACCATCGATCAGCTCACGGCTTATCGAACGCGCTCTTCCTGCTCCTCCCCTCCTACCCGTAGCGGCGACGATGCCGCGTCAACGCGACAATGATGGAGCCGCGCCCACGGGCTGACGTTTCTGCACATCTCACCGAAGCGGGCCTCATGAATGTGGCGCCCCCTGCCCATGGGCTCAGGATTGGTCACATCGCGCGAGGCGCGAGAACCATTCCGTTGCCCGCGCCGCAGAGCCCCCAGTACCCCCGCT
>JANNAY010000199.1:0-4046 GCA_031384945.1 Deltaproteobacteria bacterium | reverse complement strand
ATCCCCATGTCGAACTGCCCCTCCGACCCCGCCGGAAACGCGACGTCATTTTTCGCGAATGAGCCGGGTTCACTCGCCCGTCGTTTTCGCCGGTTAACATCAGCACCGCGGGGTAGGGGGTCTTGCTCTCGACATGGTGGTAGGGCGAGTAAGCGTGGAGCGCTTGAAACTGGCCGGGGTCGTTCACGCTGCCAAACTCGGTGACGTTGAAGGCGCCGTTGGGCTCGGTCTCGACGCGCAACATGTCGTAGATGCCCACGAATGACGCGACGACGGCGATCTTGTCGGGGTGCTGGGTGAGCTCGGCGCCCATCAAGAGGCCGCCGTTCGATCCGCCGGTGATGCCGATCTTCTTGGGGTCGGCGTGGCCGTTCTTCACCAACAAATCGAGGGCGGCGTCGAAGTCGTCGAACACGTTCTGCTTCTTCGTCAACGCGCCGGCCTGGTGCCACGCCTCGCCGAATTCGCCGCCGCCGCGCAGGTTGACGATGGCGAGGCCGACGCCGCTGTCGAGCACGACGCTGCGCGACGCCTGAAAGCCAGGCTCGATGTTCACGCCGTAACCGCCGTAGCCGGTGACGACGAAGGGGATCTTCGATCCGGCCTTCACGCCCTTGGGCAACAAGATGTTCACCGGGACCTGCGTGCCGTCTTTCGACGTCGCCATCTCGCGCATCACCGTCACGCCAGTGAGATCGACGGGGAACTTCGTCACCAACGCCGTCTTCACCGTCGTCTTCTTCTTCGGCGTGAAGCGCATGTACGTCTCGGCCTCGACGAACGAGGTGTTGCTGAAGAGCACGTCGCCGTTGGCGAGGGGCACCGCGTCGCCCGTCGATGACACCGGCAACAACGTCGGCGCGGACTGCGGCTTGCCGTCGAGGTCGAAGACGCGCAGCTCAGACGGTCCACCCAGCTGGTAGCGGGCAAAGATGCGGCCAGAGGCGACGGTCAACGGCGCGCTCCAAATGTCGGCGATGAGGGTGTCGTTGCCCTGTTTGACGACGACCCTGGCCTTGGCGAGGTCGAAGCCGGCGATGGGCGCGCGCAGCAGCTGGCCGCGCGGCGCGTCTTTCACGCTGATGACGTAGAGGTCGCTCTTCTCGCCGAAGACCATCTGCACCGCGCGGTCTTCGTACTTGGCGAGCGTCTTCCATTCTTTGGCTTTCGCCTCTTTCAAGAAGAACGAGAACTCGCCGCCGTCGCCCTTTTGAATGCTGCACAAGACGGCGCCAGATTTGGCATCGACGTCGACGAAGACCTCGGCGATGCGCTCGAAGTCTTTGCCAATCTCATACACGTCGTCTTCGGTCTTGGTGCCGAGCTTGTGAAAGTAAAGCTGCACGTAGAACAGCTTGTCAGCGTCAGGACGCTCGGCGCCGCGGGGGTAGCGCGAGTAGAAGAAGCCCGACGAGTCGCTGGCCCACGCCAGGTCGCCGCCCGCGGTGCCGGCGTTCACACCCGGCACCACGACGTCGAGCTGCTTGCCGTCGGTGGTGTTGAAGACGTGCACGTCGCCGGTCTCGCTGCCGCCAGACGACATCGACACCGCGATCTTCGTGCCGTCGGGAGAGACGCGAAACCAATCGATCGCCGAGCCTTTCTTCTCGTCGACGACGTCGGGGTCGACGACGACTCGCTCTTTGGCCGGGTCATCGGCGTTGGCCATCGCCACGATGAACGCGTGCTGCTTCGGCGGCTGCAGCTTGAGCGCGAACAGGGTGCCCTTCACCTCGACGAGGGCGTCGTAGATGACGGTCTGCGCGCCGAGGATCTCGGTGAGGCGGGCCTTCAACGCCGCGCGGCCGGGCTGGGCGTCGAGGTGGGCGCGGGCGAGCACGTTCTGGGCGTCGACCCAGGCATCGCTCTCGGCGTTCTGCGTCTCGAGCCAGCGGTAGCCGTCGACGACGTCGGTGCCCTGGTAGGTGTCTTTGACATCGACGGTCTTGGTCAACGGCGCCCCCGACGCCGTCTTTTTCGGCGGCTCAGGCTTGGCCTCTGCCTTTGGCGTTTCGACCGGCTTCTCGGGCGCCGAGGCGCAAGACGCGAGCAGCAACAACAGCGACGAGAGAGAGAGGGCGCGCAACATGGCCGCGTTCTCCCCCGCGAGCCTGCCGGCGTCCAGCGCTGGGCCCGGCCTCTACGATTGACGGTAGTAGCGGGGGCTTGTAGGCATGACGGCGTGAAGAGCGCCGTTCGACCGCTGGGTGAGC
Source organism: Deltaproteobacteria bacterium (assembly GCA_031384945.1). Classification (GTDB taxonomy): domain Bacteria; phylum Myxococcota; class UBA727; order UBA727; family VGSZ01; genus VGSZ01. The sequence continues at coordinate 1,833 of JANNAY010000199.1, read as the reverse complement.
TGGAAACCCTCGTGATGGAGCAGGTGTGGTCAGAGGCGCCAGCGACGGCGCGCGACGTCCACAGCCGGCTCAACAAAAAAGCCCACGAGCGGGCGTACACGACGATCATGACGACGATGGACCGGCTCTTTCAAAAGGGCCTGCTCGTGCGGGCCCTCGTCGGCAACGCCTGGCTCTACGAGCCGAAGCTGAGCCGCGCCGACTACGAGCGATCTCTTGCTGGCGCCCTCGCCGAACGCATCGTCGGCGAGCACGGCGACGTCGGCCTCGCTGCCTTCGTCGACGCCGCGGCCAGCGATGACCTGCTGGACCGCTTGGCGGCGCTCATCGAGGCCCGTCGCAAGCGATGAGCGTGCTCGGTTTTTTCCTTGGCCTCGCGTTGACGGCTGCGGCGCTGTCGGCGGCGACGTCGCTGTTGGTGGCGGCTGCTTGTCGTGTCGTCGGTGTGCTGCGGTTGAGCAGCGCGCGCCGCGCCGATGTCGCCCTGCTGGGTGGGCTCCTCCCCGGCGTCGTTGGGGTCGTCGGCGCATCGCTCGCGGGGCTGCCGGCGTTCTTGGCCATCGCTGGCCTCGGCGCCGACCATTGTCTGCAGCACGACCACCACTGGCACCTCTGCCCCGCGCATCTCGCCGGTCTCCCGCCCTGGATGGCTTTGTGCGGCGCTGCCGCCGCGGCCTTCGTCGTTGGCCGCGCCGTCGTCGTCATCGTCGAGCGGCACCAGCAGCAACAGCTGCTGCGCGCGGTCGTCGACATGGGCGCGCGAAGCACGCTCGATGACGGCAGCGTCGTTGTGACCGTCGATGGACCGCCGACGTTGCTCCATGCCGCCGACGGCTTCGTCATCGCCAGCCGATCGTTGCTCGAGCTGCTGAGCGTCTCGTCGCGCCAGGCGTCGTTGCAGCATGAAGCCGCTCACCTGCGACGGGGCGACAGCCGCTGGCTCTTCGTCCTGTCGCTGGCCGCGTCGCTGGCACCACCGCTCTTCGGCACGTGGATGGCGCGCGTCTACCGACAGGCCGCCGAAGAAGCCGCCGACGAAGAAGCCGCCGCCGTCGTCGGCGTCGTCGACGTCGCCGCAGCCGTCATCGACGTCTCGCGCTTGCGCCAGCGCTCTGTGCTTGAGTGCCTGCCCGCGGTCGATGGCGCTGACCTCGAGCGGCGCGTGCTGCGCTTGCTGTCGCTGACGCCGCGACCGCGCCGCTCTGGCGCCGTCGTCGTCGTCGTCGCCCTCGCGGCGGGCGTGTTGGCCGTGACGCCGTTCTTCAACGACGTGCACCATCTCGCTGAGTCCGCGCTCGCTCACGTCGAGAGCGCGCGCCACCAACACGGCACCTGAGGTTCCATGCGCTTGCTGTTGCTCGCCGCCCTGCTTGTCCCCGCACCTACGATCGCTGGTAGTAGTGAGCTGGTCGACGCCGACGCCTGGGTGGCGCGGGTGCTGAGCGCACCCGTCGGCGTCGCCGCCCGCGTCGACCTCGACCGCGCCCGCGCCTTGGTCGAGGCGACCGGCCTGTGGGCGAACCCCGGCCTGCGGTTCGAGCGGCAGAGCGGTCCGATCCTCGACCAGAGCAAGGGCTCGCAAGACTTTCTCGCCGTCGAAGTGCCGCTTACGCTTTCGGGCCGCCGCGGTGTCGCCCGAGACGCCGCCCTCGCCCGCGCCGACGCCGCCGCCTACGACGTCAAAGACGCCCGCGCCCGCGTCGCCCGCGACGCCCTCGACGTCTTCATCGCCGTCGTCGTCGGCGCCCGCCGCGCCCGCGCCCTCGCCGATGAGCGGGCGCGCCTCGCGCCCGTGGTCGAAGCCGCGCGGCGCCGCGCCGACGCGGGCGAGTC
>JANNAY010000316.1:0-2282 GCA_031384945.1 Deltaproteobacteria bacterium | reverse complement strand
GCCCGTGGAGAGGTCCGAGCGCAGCGAGGGGTGAGGTCCGCGGGCCGGGCGCCGCTCGACTTCAGCCGGCGAAGGTCAGGACGCGGTCGTACAAGCTGCGGGCGCTCATCCACTGAAACACGCAGCGGCCAAAGACGAGGGTGTCGCCGTCGAGGATGGCGACCTTGGCGCGCGCCGGCACGCGCAGGCCGTTGTGCTTGGTGCCGTTGGCACTGCCGGTGTCGACGACGGACCACTTCGTCGGCACAGGGTCACGCTGAAAATACGCGTGCAGCTTCGAGACGGTCTTGTGGGGCACGCAGAGGTCATTGGTCTCGCTGCGGCCGAGAAACACGCGGTCTTGGGCCGGCGCCTCAGGAGGCTTCTTCACGGCGATGACCCAATGCCGAATGCGAAAGACGTCGGTGCCCGAGTTCGGCGCCGTACCGGTGGCGGTGTTCTCGCGCGGCATCTCAGAGAGATTTTTCTCGTCGGTGACGAGGGTGCTGAAGCGAAATTCTTCTTCAAGCACCTCGCGCCCAAAGAGAAAGGGAAAGGCAAAGCGCGTCGCAAAAGCCTCGGGCGTCATCGACTTCACCGTCGTGATGTAATCGTGGACGGTTTTGTGCCCTGACATGCGCGACGACTCTAAGCAGAGCGGCGTCCCGTCGTCACGCTCTCATCGTGCGCTCAGGCCTCGGCGTTCAAGACTTCAGTCCGAGCTGGCTCTCGAGAAACGACGTGTCGGTGTGGCCGGCGACGAATTCGGCGTGGGCCAGCACCTTTTTGTGCATCTCGAGGTTGGTCTTGATGCCGTCGACGACGGTGGCGTCGAGGGCGGCCAGCATGCGGGCGATGGCTTCGCTGCGGTCGCGCCCGTGCCCGATCATCTTGGCGAGCAGCGAGTCGTAGAAGGGCGTGACGACGTCGCCGGATTCGAAGCCGGCGTCGACGCGGATGCCGTCGCCGGTGGGCCACACGGCCTTGGTGATGGTGCCCGGCGAGGGAAAGAAGCGCTTGTCGGGGTCTTCGGCGCAGACGCGCAGCTCGATGGCGTGCCCGTTTTTCTTGAGCCCGAGGTCTCTCAGCACCTCGCCACCGGCAGCGCGCAGCTGCAGCTCAACGAGATCGACGCCGCAGGTGGCCTCGGTGATCGGATGCTCGACCTGCAACCGGGTGTTCATTTCCAAGAAGTAAAAAGTGCCATCTTCGCCAGCGACAAATTCGACGGTGCCGGCGTTTTCGTAGCCCACGGCTGTTGCTGCGTCGACGGCGGCTTTGCACAGCGCTTCACGCATGCCCGGAAAGCGGTCGACCAGAGGAGAGGGCGTCTCTTCGAGTACTTTTTGGTTGCGGCGTTGAATGCTGCACTCACGCTCGTACAAATGATGAACATTGCCGTGTTTGTCGGCGAGGATTTGCACTTCGATGTGGTGCGGCTTCTCGATGCATTTCTCAACGAACACGCGCGACGAGCCGAAAAACATCTCGCCCTTCTTCTTGGCGTCTTCGAAGGCCGCGCGCAGCTGCTTCTCGTTCTTGCACTTGTTCATGCCGATGCCGCCGCCGCCGGCCGAGGCCTTGAGCATGACGGGCCAACCCGCTGCTTCGGCGGCTTTGACGGCGTCGTCTTCGCTCTCGAGCGCGTGAATCGGACCGGGAACGACGGGGACGCCCGCCTCGACCATCTTCAGCTTCGACTCGATCTTGCCGCCCATGGCGCGGATGGCGGCTTTGGGTGGGCCGACGAAGACGACGCCGTTTTCGACGCAGGCGTCGACAAGGGCCTCGCTCTCGCTCAAGAAGCCGTAGCCGGGGTGCAGGGCGTCGGCGCCCGTCTGCTTGAGCGCGGCGACGATGGCGGCGACGTTGGCGTAGCTCTCTTTGGGCGGCGGCGGACCGATGCGCACGCTCTCGCTGGCCTCTTTGACGAACGGCGCGTCTTTGTCGGCGTCGCTGTAGACGGCGACCGTGACGATGCCGAGGCGTCGCGCGGTGCGGTTGATGCGGCGAGCGATCTCGCCGCGGTTGGCGATCAAGAGCTTCTGGGGAAGGGCCATCGCCGCCGTCTGCAACCGTCCGCCGCCCTTTTCAACAGCACGCGGCGTTGATTTTGCTGGGCGGCACGGCGTGCGAGTAGTGTCCCGGCGAGATGGTCGCGGTCGAGTCGACGGAGAACGAGCTACCAGCCGGAACGCAGGTGCTGCGACGCTATTCCGTCGTCGGCAAGCTGGCCCAGGGCGGCATGGCCGAGGTCTACCTCGCGCGGCAAGTCGGACCCGCCGGCTACAACAAGCTCGTCG
>JANNAY010000315.1:0-2843 GCA_031384945.1 Deltaproteobacteria bacterium | reverse complement strand
CAACGACGACGAAGCCATCGCCGTGCACGGCGTCGTCGCCGATGCCCTCGAAGCCCTCTTCGACACCCGCGCCGTCGCCCCGATGTTGGCCCGGCACCACCGCATGGCCGGCCGTCGTCGTCAGGCCGTGCAGCACCTCGTGATCGCCGTGCGCCGCGCCCGCCGCCTCGACGATCGCGAGGGCGCCATCGCCATGGCCCGCGAGTGCCTCGACCTGTGCACCGTCGACGAGAACGAGGTCGCCTTCACGCTGCAGCTCGAGCTGTGCGCCGTGCTCGAGCAAGACGGCGGCGTGCGCGCCAAGGGCTTCAAAGACACCCTGAAGGCGCTCGTGCGCGCCGCCGAAAAGACCGCCAACCCGCGGCACCAGGCGTCGGCGTTCGCCCGCGTGGCGCGCTTCAACTTGTTCACCGGTGACGCCGACAAAGCCGAAGAGGCGTGCTTGCGCGCCCTCGACAAAGCCCGCGTCGCCGACAAAGCCCTCGCCGCCTCGCCGCTGTCAGGACGCGCGCCGCGCGATGTCTTGCGCTTGTTGGCGCTCATTCGCTTTTCGCGCCGCGACCTCGACGGCGCCCACCGCGCGCTCGACGAGGCCCGGCGCTTGACGGCTCCGTCTGATCGCCGCGTCAAGGGCGTGATCGAGCACCAGACGGGGCTGTTTCGCCTCGAGAGCAACGATCCCCTCGGCGCCCTCGAGCACCTGCTGCTGGCCCGCGGACACAAAGCCGCCACCGCCGACCTCGCTGGCGTCGCCGCCTGCCTCGACGCCATCGCCGACGTCTACATCCGCACCGGCCGCCTCTTCACCGCGCACACCCTGCTCGAGCGCGCGCTCACCATCAGAGAGGCCATCGGCGACGACGCCGGCTACGCGCAGTCGTTGAAGAACCACGCCGACGTCTTGCTCATGGCCGGTGACGTCGTCACCGCCAAAGAAGAAGCCGTCAAAGCCCGCGCCCTCGCCAAAGCCCTCTCGCTCGATCGCATCGAGCACCAGGCCGCCATCGTCGTCGCCCGCGCCGACCTCTACGCCGAAGACGCCGCCGGCGCCGAAGCCATCCTCGACAACGTCCGGCGCCGCGTCGACGACAAGCGCGACCCGTTCGCGGCGATGGAGGCCGAGTTGCTGTCGGCCCGCGCGAAGTGGACGCGGGCGCAGACGTCGACGGGGTCGGCGCGCGAGCGCTTGTTGAAGACCGCCCTGCAGCGGGCCCAGGCCGCCGTCGCCATCGGCGAGCAGCGCGGGTTCTTGTCAGGACAGGTGTTGGGCAACGCGCTGCTCGGCGACGTGCTGGTGTCGTCGGGCGACGTCGGCCGCGCCCTGCCCTACGCGCAGCGCGCCGCCGAGCTGCTCGACGATCGCACCGCCACTGGCTTGCCTGTCGAAGACGCGTTGGGCGCGTACGCACGCGTGCTCAGGGCCGTCGGTGACGACGACGAAGCTGCTGCCGCCGTCTTGCGCGCGCGCTCGCTGTTGCAAGCGCGCGCCAAGCGGCTGCCGCCCGAGATGCAAGAGCGCTTCTGGTCGGTGCCGGCCCGCCGCGCGCTCCGCGATCCCGCTGCGACCTAGCGGGCGTCCTGGCGACGACGGCGGCGGGCGATGACCGCCAGCACCGACAGCAGCACCAGCGACGACGACGACGCCTTCGTCGAGGCGCAGCCGCCGTCTTTGCCGTCTGCGCCGTCTTTGCCGTCTGCGCCTGCGGGTCCGGTGGCGCCGTCGATGCCGTCGGCGCCGTTGGATCCATCGACGCCGTCGTTGCCATCGTCGCCATCGACGCCATCGACGCCTTCGTTGCCGTCGTTGCCGTTGTTGCCATCGACGCCATCGACGCCATCGACGCCGTTGTTGCCATCGACACCATCGTCGCCGTCGACACCGTCATCGCCGTCGACACCGTCGTTGCCATCGACGCCGTTGCAGACGTCGTTGGCGCTGTCGACCTCGTCGTCTTGCAAGTCGTTGTCGAGCTCGACGCCGCCGGGGACGCCGTCGTCGCGTCCGGCTTCGATGCGGACGCCGCCGTTGGCGCAGACGACGTCGCCGACGTCGAGATCGGTGGTGCGCACGACGACGGGCGCGAGCGAGACCGTGAGGGTGACCGTGGCAGTGGCGTCGCCGGCGCCAGCGCCGTCGGCGACAAACGCGACGTCGACGTCGTAGCTGCCGGCGGCGAAGCCGGCGGGCAGCGCGAGCTGCGCAAAGGCGAAGCCGTCGACCACGCGGCCGACGCTGCTGGCGCCGTCGACCGTGAGTGTCAGCGTGCCGTCGGGGGCGGCGCCGGCGAGGGGACGCACCGACGCGAACACCGGCACCAGCTGCGTGCCCTGGCGCTGCGTGACGTCCAGGTCGTCGAGGGACAAGAACGACGGACAAGCGACGTCGTCGGTGAAGAAGCCGACGTCGACGTTGTCGATGCCGCTGCCGCTGCCGCCCGGGGCGCCGCCGTTGGCCGCGGATCCGCCGGCGCCGCCGGTGGCGACGTTGTTGGCGACGTCGACGCTGTCGGCGCCGCAGACGACGCCGCGTGCGAAGATGGCGCTGCCGAGGCCAGCGCCGCCGCCGCCGCCGCCGCCAGCGACGATGCCGCCGAAGAACGATCCGCCGCCGTTGCCGCCGCGGGCGTCGTTGTTGGACAAGCTGCCGCCGTCGAGCACGAGCTGCGCGCCGACGTCGACGAAGATGGCGCCGCCGAGCCCGGCGCCAGCGCCGCCGCCGCCGGTGGAGTTGTTCTGGCCGCCGTCGCCGCCCTTGCCGCCGCCGAATCCGCCGAGGCCGCCGGGCGCGCTGCTGCCGCCGCCGCCGCCGCCGCCGCCAAAGCCGCCAGCGCCGCCGAAGCCAG
>JANNAY010000312.1:0-2134 GCA_031384945.1 Deltaproteobacteria bacterium | reverse complement strand
CATCGGCTTTGATGCGGCCGGCGAGAAAGACCGCGGCGGCGAAGGTGAAGGCGAACAAGGCCATCGAGAGCAGCGGCAGCTCGAGGAGCTCACTGCCGGCGTAAAACTGGTTCCACATGGTCACTTCTCCAGATCGTAAAGTGTAAAATCGGTCGCAATACTTACTTCGTTGTTTGCTGAAACGACGTGGCGGCCGACAGCGAGCGCAAGTAGGCGATGAGCGCCACCATCTCGCTGTCTTTGTCGGTGGGCAGTCCGCCCGTTGCGAGCTCGTCGGCGATGGCTCTCTGCTGGCGCTCCATCGTCGCTTCGACGTCGAGGTCAGCGGCGTAGGGCTCGCCGAGCACGCGCAGGGCGGCGATGTGTTGGGCGACGGTGGCGTCGTCGACGCGGCTGTCGTTCAAGAAGCCGTACTTCGGCATGTTCGACCCCGGCGACGTCGTCGTCGGATCGGTCATGTGCTGCGCGTGCCACAGCGCCGGGTACTTGGGGCCGACGCGGTGCAGGTCAGGCCCGGTGCGCTTGCTGCCCCACAAGAAGGGCCGGTCGTGAATGAACTCGCCCGCCGACGACGGGTCGCCGTAGCGCAGCTTCTCATCGACGAGGGGGCGCACCATCTGGCTGTGGCAGCCGACGCAGCCCTCGCGCACATAGATGTCGCGGCCGGTGAGCTCGAGCGCCGTGTACGGCAGCTGCTGGCGACCAGCGAGCGGCACGGCGTTGTCGCTCACCAACGTCGGCACGATCTCGGCGATGCCGCCGATCAACACCGCGACGAGCGTGAAGACGACGAAGACCAACGGCCGCCCTTCGAGCGTGCGGTGAAACGTGCCCTTGCCGGCGGTGCTCTGGAACATCCAGGCGGCGCCGCCGAGCAGCGCGGCCAACACGCACGCCGCGAGGATGGCGAACATGGTGTCGAGGTAGAGAAAGCCGAGCAGGGCGACGACGCCGACGGTGGCGACCACGACGGGCCACTGCGTGAACAGCGACGGCGACGGCCCTGATGACACCGGCAGCGACGACAGCGGCCGCGCCTCAACGACGGTCGTGACGGGCGCACCCTTGCGCGCGGTCATCACGAGGTTCCACGCCATCAGCATGAAGCCGACGAGGTAGAGCGTGCCGCCGGTGATGCGGGCGATGTACATCGGCCGGATCGCTGTGACGGTGTCGAGGAAACTCGGCACCGCCAGCGCGCCTTCGGGCGTGAGCGCCTTCCACGAGAGACCCTGGCTGATGCCCGCGATCCACATCGCAATTGTATAAATTAAAATGCCGACGGTGCCGAGCCAGAAGTGGGCGTCTGCGGCCTTCGTGCTGTACAGTTTCGTACCATAAAGGCGCGGCACCATCCAATAGAAGATGCCGGCGGCCATGAACCCGTTCCAGCCGAGCGCGCCGCTGTGCACGTGGCCAATGATCCAATCCGTGTAGTGCGCGAGCGACGACACCGACTTGATCGAGAGCAGCGGGCCTTCGAAGGTGGCCATGCCATAGAAGGTGACGCCAGCGACGAGAAACTTGACGACGGGGTCAGTGCGCAGCTTGCCCCAGGCGCCGCGCAGCGTGAGCAAACCGTTCAACATGCCGCCCCACGACGGCGCCCACAGCATGACCGAGAAGATCATGCCCATCGACTGCGCCCAGTCGGGCAGCGCCGTGTAGAGCAGGTGGTGCGGACCGGCCCAGATGTACATAAAGACCAACGCCCAAAAGTGAATGATCGACAGGCGATAGCTGTACACCGGTCGCTCGACCGCCTTGGGCAAGAAATAATACATGATGCCGAGCACTGGCGTGGTCAAGAAGAAGGCGACGGCGTTGTGGCCGTACCACCACTGCACCAGCGCGTCCTGCACGCCGGCGAACACCGAGTAGCTCTTCATCAGCCCGGCGGGCACGACGAGGTTGTTGACGATGTAGAGCACCGCCACCGTGACGATGGTCGCGATGTAGAACCAGATCGCGACGTAGAGGTGCTTCTCTCTGCGGCGGGCCAGCGCGAGAAACATGTTGGCGGCAAAGATGACCCACACGATGACGACGAGCACGTCGATGGGCCACTCGAGCTCGGCGTACTCCTTCGAGCTGGTGATCCCCAGCGGCAGCGTGATCGCCGCGGCCACGATGA
>JANNAY010000309.1:0-3544 GCA_031384945.1 Deltaproteobacteria bacterium | reverse complement strand
CCACCCAGCAGATCTACGACCGCTCGCCAGAGCACGTCGTTGCCGCCATCACCCGCAGCGCCCGCGCCGCAGCCGCCGACCGCGCCATCGTCGTCGTCGCCGAGAACGAAATGCAGTCCGTGCGATTGATCACGCCGGTTGAAGACGGCGGCCACGGCGTCGACGCGCTGTGGAACGACGACCTGCACCACTCCGCCGTTGTCGCGCTGACCGGACGCAGCGAGGCCTACTTCAGCGACCACCGCGGGCGGCCGCAAGAGTTCATCAGCGCAGCCAAGCACGGCTTCTTGTTTCAAGGACAGCACTACGCCTGGCAGAAGAACCGCCGCGGCACGCCGACGCTCGGCGTCGAGCCACGCCGCTTTATCGGCTTTCTCGAGAACCACGATCAGATCGCGAACGGCGCTGGTGGCCGACGGCTGCACCAGCTGTCGTCACCAGCGAAGAAGCGGGCGATGACAGCGCTGACGCTGCTCGGGCCGTGGACGCCAATGCTGTTCATGGGTGAAGAGCACGACGCCAGACAGCCCTTCGTCTACTTCGCCGACCACAAGCCCGAGCTCGCCCAGCTGGTCAAGAAGGGCCGCAACGACTTTCTCGGTCAGTTTCCGAGCCTGCGCGACTCGACGAGCCGCGAGCGTTTGCTCGACCCGGCAGCGAGAGAGAGCTTCGCGCTCTGCAAGCTTGACCCCGCCGATCGCCATCGCAATTCCGCAACTGTGTCCCTCTACCGGGACCTTTTGCACCTGCGAAAGAGCGATCAGACGCTGCGCGACGCCGTCAGCGTCGACGGCGCCGTCCTCGACGACGACGCATTTGTCTTGCGCTTCTTCGGCAAAGACCGCGGCGCCGATCGCTTGTTGGTGATCAACCTGGGTCGCGATGTTGAGCTGACGCACGCGCCTGAGCCGTTGTTGGCGCCGGCGTTCGGCCAGCGGTGGCAGCTGGCGTTCTCGAGCGAAGATCCCCGCTACGGAGGCAACGGCGTCGCCGCGTTCGTCGACGACGCGCCGTGGAAGCTCGTGGGCAACAGCGCCGTTCTGCTCGTCGCCGCAGCCGACGTCGAACGCGACTTCAGAGGTGCACCATGAGTACAGAGATTCTCGAGCGTCGAGTCCCACTCACGCAGCGGCGCGATGACCTGCTGAGCCGTGAATGGCTCGTCACCAACGGCCTCGGCGGCTACGCCTCGGGTACGCTCTCAGGGGCCTGCACGCGCCGCTACCACGGCCTCTTGATCGCGGCGCTGCCGAGCCCGCTCGGCCGCGTGATGATGCTGTCGCACTTGTCTGAACAGCTGCGGCTCGTCGATGGCACAGTCTTCAACCTCTCCGCTGAAGAGCGGGCTGGCGCGCTCGAGTGGGGGGCGCTCGAACACCTCGTGGGCTTTCGCCTTGAGAGCGGGTTGCCGGTGTGGACCTTTCGCTTCAACGACGTCGTCGTTGAGAAGCGGCTTCATCTCGTGCACGGGCAGAACACCGTCCACATCTCGTACCGCCTGCTCGAAGGCGAAGGACCGCTGCGACTCAAGCTGCGCGCATCGGTGCACTTTCGCGGCCACGACGAATTCGTCAGCGTGCCGCTGCCCAAGCACCACGTGATTGTCGCCGACGACTGCCGCTACGAGCTGCGCGGTCCCGACGCGCTGCCCCCACTGCGCATGCGCCTCGTGGGCGAGCGCAACGCGTTTACGCTCGAGCCGCGCACCCTTGAGCAGATTCTCTACCGGGTCGAGACGGCGCGCGGCTACGCCGACGTCGGCCACGTTCACAGCCCCGGCTACTTCCGCGTCGACCTCACGCGCGAGAAGCCGGTCACCCTCATCGCAAGCGGCGAAGACTGGAACGAGATTGATGCGCTGACGCCGCTCGAAGCGCTGCAGGCCGAAGAAGAGCGTCGCCGTCGTCTGCTGTTCGCTGCGCCAGCGTCGTCGCGCACGGGAGCGGCAGCAGAGCTGGTGCTCGCGGCCGATCAATTTCTTGTGCAGCCCGCTGGACGCGTCGAGCACGAGACACGCGCGCGCGCGCAGGGCGATGAGCTGCGCACCGTCATCGCCGGCTACCACTGGTTCACCGACTGGGGCCGCGACACGATGATCAGCCTCGAGGGGCTGACGCTGTCGACGGGCCGCAGCGTCGAGGCCCGCTGGATCCTGCGCACCTTCGCCCAGTACCTGCGCGACGGCTTGATTCCGAACATGTTTCCTGAGGGCGAGAACCACGGCCTCTACCACACCGCCGACGCCACTCTTTGGATGTTCCACGCGGTCGATCGTTACCTGCAGGCCACCAACGACCTCGAGACGCTCGAGATCTTGCTGCCGAAGCTCGAGAACGTCGTGGAACACCATGTGCGCGGCACGCGCTTCGGCATTCACGTCGATCCGAAAGACGGGCTCTTGCACCAGGGCGAAGAGGGCTACCAGCTGACCTGGATGGACGCGAAGTGCGACGGCTGGGTGGTCACGCCCCGCCGTGGCAAGGCCGTCGAGATCAACGCCCTGTGGTTCAATGCGCTGCGCTTGCTCGAGGGTTGGGTGCGCGCCGCGCGCGGTGGCGCAGCGACGCACCTCAGCACCCTCGCCGACCAGTGCAAGCGCAGCTTTCACGAGCGCTTTTGGAACGCCGACGCTGGCTGCCTCTACGACGTCGTCGACGTGAACGGCGTCGCTGGAGAGGTCGACGGCGCCGTCCGCCCCAACCAGCTCTTCGCGATCTCGCTGTCGCACGCCGTGTTGGCCGAAGAGCGCTGGCAGCCGGTGCTCGAGGTCGTTGAGCGCGAGCTGCTCACACCGGTGGGCCTGCGTTCGCTGTCGCCAAAGCACCCCGACTACAAGCCGAGCTACCACGGCGATTTGAAGACCCGCGACGCCGCTTATCACCAGGGCACGGTGTGGAGCTGGCTGATGGGTCCGTTCATCGACGCATGGTTGCGTGTGCACCCCAATGACAAGGTCGGCGCTCGCACACGTTTGAGCGGCCTCGTCGCCCACCTCGACGACGCCTGCGTCGGCAGCGTCAGCGAGGTCTTTGACGCTGAAGCGCCCTTCACTGCCCGCGGCTGCTGCGCGCAAGCGTGGGGCGTGGCCGAGCTGCTGCGTGTGCTCGCCAAGACGAGCTAGCGCGGGCGGATCAGACCTTCTTGCGCCGTCGACGCCACGAGGCGTCCGGCGCGATCGAAGAACGAGCCGCGCACGAAGCCGCGGGCGCCGCTGGCGCTCGGGCTCTCGATGACGTGCAGCAGCCAATCGTCGAGGCGAAACGAGCGGTGAAACCACATCACGTGGTCGAGCGACGCGGTCTGCAGCTTCGGTGACACCCACGTCGCGCCATGCGGGCGCAGGGCCGTGGTGATGAAGCCGAAGTCAGAGCAGTAGGCCAACAGGTAGCGGTGCAAGGCGTCGTCAGCGGCGAGGGCGCCAGACGCGCGCACCCACACCGCGTGCGACGGCTCTTTCTTCTCGGGCTTGAACAAGTCGGTCGGATCGGTGGGGCGAATCTCGATGGGGCGGTCGGCGAAGACGCGGGCCCTGATCGCCTCGGGC
>JANNAY010000268.1:0-3910 GCA_031384945.1 Deltaproteobacteria bacterium | reverse complement strand
GCGTCGTCATCGACGACGACAAAGACGCTGGCGCGCCGCCGACAAATGCGCCGCCGACTGCAACGCCCCCGACGACGACGTTGCCGGCGACGACCGCGACCGCCGTCGACGCTGGCGCGCCGTGAGCCGCACCTTCGTGTCCATGGTGGTGACCCTCGTCGTCACCGCTGTCTTCGCCGGCTTGCCGGTGCTGTTCGGCACGCAGGCCTGGCCCGTCACCCCCGGCGCCGTCGTGGTCGCCTACGCCGCGCTGACGGTGCCGCCCCTCGAAGCCGCTGTCGCCGCCGCTCTCGTCGGCCTCGTCGTCGACGCGCTCAGCGGATCGCCCATCGGCGTGTCGTCGTTCGCCCTGGTGGTCACGCTGCTGTTGTCGCGGCTCGGCGTCTCGCTGGTGCCGCAGCCACGCGGATGGACCTCGTTCGCCTTCGTCGTCGCGTTCGGCCTGACGCACGCGTTCTTCGCGCAAGCGCTGCTGGCGATCTTTGGGCAGCGGCGCGCCGTCGACGTCGTCATCGTCGTCGTCGTCGGCGTGCTCGACGGCCTGCTGTCGCTGCTGCTGTTTCCGCTGCTGCGGCGAATTCTCGTCGTCCTGCGCCTCGAAGACCGCAGCGCTACGCTGGGCGAACGGTTGTCATCACGATGAACACCTCGAGCAAGCCCCAGATGAGCATGCGCAGCTCGCTCGAGCCGGCGTTCACGTCGAGGCGCGTCAACGTCTTCATCGCCCTGCTCGGCTGCTTCTTCGTTGGCCTCGTCGTGCGGCTCTACGTGCTGCAGGTCGTGAAGGGCGAAGAGTACCAGCTGAAGTCGCAAGAAAACTTCGTGCAAGAGCGGCGCATCGCCCACGCGCGCGGGCTCATCACCGATCAAGCGGGCCGCGTGCTCGTCGACAACCGACCCTCGCACGACGTCACGCTCACGGTCGCCTTCTTGCCCGACAGCGCGCGCACGCTCACCCAGCTGCTGCTGCCGCTCGAGTGGAAGAAGCCCGACATCCTCGAGCGCGATCGCGAAATTCTCGCCGCCGTCGAGACCGACGACGTCATCTCCATCGCCGACGACGTCGAATTCGTCAGCTGCGTCGAGATCGAAGAGCGGCGCGTGCGCTACGGCGTCCGCGGCGTCGTCGTCGAACCGGTGCGCACCAGCGATGGTGGCCAGGGCTGTCGCGTGCTCATCACCGCCCGCGAGTTTCCGTCGCGCGCGGCAGTGTTTCGCCGCCTGCGCGAGGTCACGGGCATCTCGCCGGCCGAGATGAAGCCCCGCGTCGACGCCGCGCTCGTCAAAGCCTCGGGCCTCGGCAAATTCAAGCCGAGCGTGTTGCTCGAAGACGTCGGCTACCTCGTCTACGCCCGCATCGAAGCCGCCGCCTCGCTCGGCGACCTGCCCGGCATCGACGTCGTCGACACGCAGAAGCGGCGCTACCGAAACCTCAGCCGCGCGGCGCACGTGCTCGGCTACCTCAACGAAATTTCGCCCGAAGAACTGAAGAAGCAAGACGACGCCGTCGCCGCCGGCACCCTCAAAGACGACGCCCCCCGCTACAGCCTCGGCGACCTCGCCGGACGCAAAGGCCTCGAGCTCAGCTACGAGAGCACGCTGCGCGGCAAAGACGGCATCGAGCGCGTCGTCGTCGATTCGAAGGGACGCACGCAGGGTCCTGAGCGCGCGCAGCTCCTGCTCGGCGATGGACGCATCACCCCGCCCGACCCCGGCAAGCAGCTGGTGCTCTCGCTCGACGACGAGATGCAGGCCGCCGCCGAAGACGCCTTTCAAGGCCTCGCCGGCAGCGTCGTCGCGATCGAAGTCAAGACTGGGTACGTCCTCGCGATGGCCTCGTTTCCATCATACGATCCGAACCTCGTTACAGGCCCATGGTCAAAAGACATCAAGCGCACCCTCGACCTCGACAAGCAGCGCCCGTGGACGAACAAAGCCATCCAAGATCACTACCCGCCAGGCTCAACCTTCAAAGCCATCACAGCATCGGCCGGTTTGCGCCATAAGTTGATCACAGAGACCAGCATGCGCCCCTGCCCCGGCTTCTTTCGGTTGGGCCGCACCATGTGGCGCTGCTTCAACCGCGGCGGCCACGGTCCGATCGCCCTCGTCAAAGCGCTGCAATACAGCTGCGACTCGTACTTCTACTCTCTGGGTTACGACCTCGGCGTCGACCGCCTCGCTGAGACCGCCCGCCTCTTCAGCTTCGGCGCCCGCACCGGCATCGACATCTACGGCGAAGGCGCCGGCATCATGCCCGACAGCGCCTACTACCAGCGGCGCTTCGGCGCGGTCACGCCGGGCAACGTCGTCAACAACTCAATCGGTCAGGGCGAGGTGACGGTGACGCCGTTGCAGCTGGCCGTCGCCTACGCGGCGCTCGCCAACGGCGGCAAGGTGATGAAGCCACAGCTGGTGCGCGAGGTGCGCGATTTTCAGGGCAAGGTCATCGAGACGCATGAGCCCAGGCAGGTCGCTGACCTCAAGCTCGACGCTCACCAGCTCGAGCTCATGAACGAGGCGCTCGCCCACGTCACCGACCCCGGCGGCACGGCCAGCGGGTTGATGTGGAAGAAAGACAAGTTCGCCGAGATGTCGGCGTGGCTGCGCGAGGGGCACATCACCATCGTCGGCAAGACGGGCACCGCGCAGGTGCGCGCGCTTCCAAAGAACATCGCCCACGTCAGAGCCGAAGACCTGCCCTACGAGTATCGCGACAACGCCTGGTTCGTCGGCTTCGCCCCGCAGAACGACCCCGAGATCGTCGTCGTCACCATGACCGAGCACGGCGGCTTCGGCGGCTCGGCCTCCGGTCCCGTCACGGCTGAAGTTCTGCACACGTGGTTCACGAAAGTGCGCGGCACGGGTCGCTACGCGTCGATGCCGCCGCTGCCCCCGCCAGTGAAAAAGATCTTTCCGCAGAAGAAAAAAGAAGAAGTCACCGAAGAGACCGCGCACGCGCCCCACGAAGCCGAAGACGCGCCACCGACGTCAGAGCACCCCGAGCAGGCCCCGCCATGACCCTGTTGAAACGCGTGGTGCTCGTCGAAGCAAACCCCCAGCCCCGAATTTCGGGGAGGGGAATTCGTGCGCGCTGCGCGCCGCTCGTGCTCGGCGCTCGCGACATCTCAGCGATGTGCGCAACGACCCGGCCCGCGGCCATGACGGACGTCCAGAGCAGAGCCTGCGCGCAGCGCGGCCCGAATTCCCCTCCCCGAAATTCGGGGCTGGGGGTCTTCTGCGCGCAACCGACAACGTTCGAGGTGCGCGCATGACCAGCGTGACCGCACCGCCGCGCGGGGCCGACAACGTCAGGGCCTGGCCGTGGGGCCTGATCGCCGTTGCGCTGATGATTCCGACCATCGGCATCGTCAATCTGTACAGTGCTTCGCAAAACTTCATCGATCCCAACATCTGGTTGAAGCAGGTGGTCTGGGCCGTCGGCGGCTTCGTCATCGCCGCCTTCATCGCCCGCACCAAGTCGACCACCCTCGAGCTGACCGCCTGGCCGATCTACGTCGTCACCTGCGTGCTGCTCGTGCTGGTGCTGGCGATCGGTACGCCCAACAAGGGCGCCCAGCGCTGGCTCGATCTCGGCGCGTTCAACATGCAACCGAGCGAGGTGGCGAAGATCGCCATGATGTTGGTTGTTGCGCGGTACTTCGCGGGATTTGAAATGCAGGGCGGCTACACGCTGCTGGCCCTTATTCGTCCGTTCAACCCGAGCCGCCCGCTCGGCTTGCTCGCCGTCGTCGCCTACAAATTCTACGACGACCGCAAAGACCTCGCGGCGGCGTTCAAGAAGAACGCGCTCGAGCCGCCGCCGCTCGATCAGGTGATCGAGCGGGCGCAGGCGATGACCGACCCGCCGAAAGAGATCGCCGAGGCGCTGCGCGACGTCGTGCCGTCG
>JANNAY010000267.1:0-2957 GCA_031384945.1 Deltaproteobacteria bacterium | reverse complement strand
CCCGGCGAGACCTCGTCGTCGAGGATGTGCCAGCGGTCGACGACGCCAAAGGCGCTGACGTCGCGGTCGCCGACGCGCAAGACGTCGAACAACCAGTAGGTGCCGCCGATGACCTCGCCGTCGACGATGGTGCCGATGGGCAGCGACTCGAGCCCCTCGAGCAATTCGGCGGCGACGTTGTCGCTCTCTTGCCCGTCGCGGTTGGTGGGCAGCACGCGGTCTTTTTGCACGGTGCACAAGATGCGAATGCCATCGAGCTTTTGTTGGGCGACCCAGCCGTCGTCGTCGAGGAATTCGTCGGCGCTGTCACGGCCCGGGGTTTTGGGATCGGCCTCGTCGATGGGGTTCAACAGCTGCGCCTTCGGGCCGACGATGGGGCGCTTTTTGTTGCCGCCCTTCGATCCCGATCCTTCGCCCTCGGGCGGCGCGACCTCGGCGGGCACGACCTCGGCGGTGATCAGCTGGTAGCCCTTGTTGGTCTTCTCGCGCAGCAGCTTGTCGAGGGTCTTTTGGGCGACGGCGCGGTCCACGCGCACGGCCTTGTTGCCCGAGTTGAGCCCGGTGCCGCGACGTCCCCACTCGACCTTGACGGTGCAGCTGCCGTCGTCGTGGACGATGAGCTCGGCGCAGTAGAGCTTGTCGCTGCTGCCCTCTTGAAAGAACAACTCGGTGCGTTTTTCGACGACGTCGGCCATGAATTTCCTCGCGCCTCATCGTTGGCGCGAATCGGGGCGTCAGGGCAAGCCGCTGCGCTAACGTGGTGATCGTGGTCGCCCGCTTCTTCGTCTGCGTTGTCGTCGCCGTTACCTTCGTCGGTGGCTGCAACCGCGGCGAAGGCAACGCCAAAGACCTCGCCGTCAGCAGCGACAAAGAAGCCCGCGCCGTCGTCGACGACGCCCTCAAAGACCTCGGCCGCGGCGACGTCGACGGCGTGCTCGGCCGCTTCTGCGATCAGACCGCTGAGGGGCGCACCCTCGCCCTCGAGATCCTCGCGCCGGCCAAGGGACGCAGCGACCTGCGCATCGCCCGCTCCGAGGCCGCCTGGAAGGGCGCGGTGCCCTTCTTCTACGTCGAGGTCCAAGCGGTCTCCGGATCACCGTACGTGCATGGCTTCGGCGTCCGCGTGCGAGACGGTTGCCTCGACCGCGCCGTCGGCGCCACCGTGCTCGACCGGAAACTCGCTAAGGTGCCCGCGTGAAAGCCGCGTACCTCACCGACGTCGAAGGCTCGTTTCGCAAGCTCGAGAGCTTCGTCGAGTCCTGCGACGGCGTCTCGTTCAAAGACGGCAACATCGTCGTCGACGACGGCTTCGTCTTCGTCTTCGGCGGCGACGCCGTCGACCGTGGACCGTTCTCGCGCAAGGTCTGTCAGGTGCTGCTCGAGGCGAAGCTGCGCCAGCCCGACCGCGTGGTGCTGCTCGGCGGCAACCGCGACATCAACAAGCTGCGGCTGCCGCGCGAGCTCGAGGGTGCGGTGCCCAAGAAAGCCTCGCCCGAGATCGCCGCGCTCTTTCGCGACAAGAAGCCTGAGCTGCTGCGTTGGATCTTCTCGAACACCATGGGCGCGCAGCCCGCGTTCGATCACAGAAAGGCCGAGCTGCAGGTGACGCGCAAGCCGTGCAGCGACGACGACGTCGTCCGCAGCTTCATCGCCGACCTGCTGCCGCCCGGCGGCCTGCACTATCGCTACCTCGTGCAGACGCAGCTGGCCTTTCGCCTCGGCGCCACGCTCTACGTGCACGGCGGCATCGCCGACGAATGCCTCGGCAAAGTGCCCGGCGCTGCCGACGAAGACGACGTCGACGGCTGGATCTTCGCGCTCAATGCGTTCTACCAACAGCAGCTCGCGCTCTACGGCGAGGCCCCCGTCGTCGTCGACAAAGAGCCCTTGTGGATGCCCGTCATCCGCTACCAGGCGCCGCAAAAGGGCCTCGGACGCAACCCCGCCAGCGTCGTCTACGGCCGCTTCGGCAACGACGCGTGGAACAACCCGCGGCTGCCTTTGCCGTCGTCGCTGCAGTGGTTGCACCAGCGGGGCATCCGCCGCGTCGTCGTCGGACACACGCCGTGCGGCGACCTGCCCGCCATCTTGCGCGCGCCCGCCGAGTGGCACGCCGACGTCGAGATCGTCGTCGCCGACAACAGCCGCGGCCGCCTCGACCACGGCAACGCCATCGTCGTCGAAGACGACAACATCGACGTCCGCGCCAAGACCACCCTCGACGACGGCAGCGTCAGAGACGTCGCCTACGTCCTCGACCGCAATGACCACAGCAGCGCGGTCGGCCGCGTCACCAGCGACGGCTTCCTCGTCAAGGCCGTCGTCGACGACGACGCCTTCTTGTTTCGCTTCGAGGCCAACTGGGTCTTGCAGCAGCTCAGCCGCAAGCGCGCCGACCTCGGACCTCTCGGACCGCCCGTCGACGTCGCCTGACATGATCGACACGCACATGCACCTCGACGCCCTCGGCGCAGAGGGACCTGCGCTGGTGCAGGCCGCCGTCGACAAAGGCGTCACCGGCATCGTCTCCGTCGGCGTCGACCCGCGGCGCTCGCAGGCGATCGTGGGCGCGCTGCCCAAAGGACTCGTCGTGCGCCGCGTGCTCGGCCTGCACCCGCAAGAGATCACCGACGCAGCCTCTGTCGACGCCGCCTTCGTCGCCCT
The DNA here is from genome assembly GCA_031384945.1 of Deltaproteobacteria bacterium. Taxonomy (GTDB): domain Bacteria; phylum Myxococcota; class UBA727; order UBA727; family VGSZ01; genus VGSZ01. The sequence goes on along the minus strand of JANNAY010000267.1, from coordinate 293 downwards.
CGAAGCCGCCCTCGACGCCGCCCTCGACGCCGACACGGCCGACGTGTGCGCGGTCGGCGAGACCGGCCTCGACGCCCGCCCCGACAAGGGCAACGGCGCGCTGCACGAAGAGGTGTTTCGCCGTCACCTGCGGCTCGCGCGACGACGCGACCTGCCCGTGGTGCTCCACTGCGTGCGCCGCGATGGGCGCTTGCTCGAGGTGCTCGACGAAGAGGCCGTCGTCGATGCTGTCGGCAACAGGGTCCCGTGGCGCGGCGTCTGGCACGGCTTCACCGGGTCGCGCGACACGATGG
>JANNAY010000258.1:0-9153 GCA_031384945.1 Deltaproteobacteria bacterium | reverse complement strand
GACGGCCACAGCGCCCTTGCTCTCTGCGCCCGCCGCATGAGCTGACGTCGACGACGTCAACGACGACAACAACGCCATGATCAGAGCGAGCCGCACCATGCGCTCAGCCTACTGTGCTGCGGCCGACAGTTCCGCAGGATGAGCCATGACCCGCGAGCACAAGCTCAGGGGGTCTCGAGCTCAAGGGACACCAGCGCGCTCAAGGGCTTACCGGGCCGCGCGCCGAAGGGACGTCGCGAGACGATGGCCCGCTGGTCGAAGAGGTTGTCGACGCGCAACGCGAGGCGCACGCCGTCGACGATCTGGTAGCTCGTGACGACGTCAACGACGGCCTGGGTGTCGGTGCGCTCAGTGGCGAGGGGATCGCCCTGACCAGGAAGGTCGCGCATCGCCGAGACGAGGCCGATGCTCAGGCCAAGGTCGATGTCGCCAGCGGCGACGGCGCCAGAGAACGCGGCCTGGTGGGAAGGCACGTAGGCCATCTCGTCGCCGGCGTTGACACGTGAGAGCAGCGGATGGCTGCTGTCGAAGGTCGTGAGAAAGACCGCGCGGGTGAAGGTGTAGCTGGCCTCGGTCTTCAGCTTGACGACCGAGAGGCGCAGCTCGTGGCGCACCGCGAGCTCGGCGCCGCCAATGCCCGCGGAGCCGCCGTTGGTTTGCGTGCCGACGTCGGCTGTGCAGCCGCTCGAGTAGGTGCAGTCGCCGAGGATGTTCTCGTAGTGCGAGTAGAAGCCGATGGCTTCGGCGCTGAGGCCCAGCTGCTGGCGCAAGTCGAGTCGCACGCCTCCTTCTGTGTTGATGCTCGTCTCGGGCGCCACGTCTTTGCTCTGGCCGGGCGCGATCGGCGAGAAGCCGCGGTGCACGCCGGCGAGCACGACGACGGCGTCGCTGGCCTGCCAGGCGACGCCGACGCCGGGCAAGACGGCCAGCTGGTCGCTCTCGACGGCGCCTTCGGGGGCATCGGCGAGGGCGTCGGTGAAGACGCCGTGAATCACCTCGACTCTGACGCCGGGCACGAAAGACACGGGGCCGATTCTGACCTCGTCGGCGACGTGGACGGCGAGAGCGGTGGCTGTCGCTGCGTTGTCGGCGGTGACGACGTCTTCTTCGCCGAGGTCGACGAGGCCGCCTTGCACCAACCTGAAGCCACGCTCGCTGTGCTGGCGGCGCACGCCGTCTTGGTGCAGGCGCAGGCCGAGCTCGACGCGCTGCTCGACAGGACCCAGCTCGAGGCGCCCGCGGGCGGTGGCGGCGATGCCCTGTGAAAAGAACGTGCGCTGGTTCGGCCCGATCAAGATGGCGCTGTCGCCGTCGACGCCGAGGTCTTCGCCGCGGCGCAGGCGCTGCACGAACAGCGGAAACACGCCGACGTCGGCGAAGGTCAGCACGTCGTGCAACCCCGGCCCGCCGCGCAGGCCGTTCACTTTGTTCCACACCCGCGACAAGTCGTGGCGGTAGGCGACGACGTCGAGGTCGAGGTCGGCGGTGGCGAGGCTGTAGCGCAGCTGCCCCTGCGTGCGGCCCCACGCCATGTGGTCGTCGGCGCTGGCGGCGTAGCGGCGCAGCGCGTCTCGGCGAAAGTCGGCGTCGCTCAGGCCCAGGTAGGTCTCGTTCGACTCTTCGCGCTGCACGCCGAGCTTGAGCTCGAGGGTGTGGCGCACGTCGTCGAGAAAGCCGCTGCCGATGCGCGCCTTGAGCATCAGGTCGTCGCGCACGAAGCCGGTGTCGGCGGTGTCGTCGCCGTCGATGTGCTTGAAGCCGTCGCTCTGCACGCGGGCGCCTTCGAGCAGGACGCCCCAGAGAAACGGCGCCTCGCCACCGGCACCGGTGACGCCGTGCAGCCGCAGCTGATCGCCGTGCGGACCGACGAAGCCGATGCCGCTGTCGAGGCTGGCGAAGGGCGCGAACGGCGTGGGCCGCGTGCGCAGGTTGAGCGCGCCGCCGACGGTGTGAGGACCCTGGCGGATGGCTGCCGGGCCCTTGAAGATCTCGAGGCCCACCATGCGCGTCGTCAGCGGAAAGTAGTAGGCGGCTGGCGCCGCGTACGGGGCGGGCGCGAAGAGCACGCCGTCTTCGAGGAGCACGATCTTGGCGCTGCGATCGGACGAGGCGCCGCGCAGCCCGATGTTGGGGCGCAGCCCCTGTCCGTCTTCGTCGCGGACGTAGACGCCGGGAACGTTGCGCAGGGCCCGGTGCACATCGTCGGGCTCGAAGCGCTCGAGTGTCTCTTGATCGACGGTGTGGGCCGAGCCCACCACGCGGCGCAGGTCGCGCTTCTTTGCGATCAGCGTCTCGCCACCGTCGTCGTCGGGGGGCGGGATGGTGTCGTCGAGCTCCGGCGGGATCGTCTCGTCGACGACGCCGGGGGCGACCTCTGCGGCGGGCTCGGCGTCGGCGTCGGCCTGCGCCGCGAGCAACAGAAGCAGCAACAGCATCAGCGGTTCCAGCCATGCGGCGCTTGGGCGGTCGGGGCAGGCAAGACGAACGAAGGGCGGGCGAGAAAGGCGTCGTCGACGCGGGCGAGGTCGACGTCGGGGTCGATGAAGCGCGCGGCGCGGCGGCCGTTCAACGAGACGACAGCGTCGGCGCGGACCTCGACGACGATGCCGTCTTTGGCGAAGTCGTCGCGGATGGCGTGGGCCAGCTGCAGGATCATGTCGGGCTGTCCGGCCATCTCGTTGGCTTGGCGGTGCGTCAGCCGATCGTGGGGGCTGACGACGACGATGCGCGTCTTGCCGTTGGCATCGCGCGGCAGGGTCACGCGGTAAGTGATGCTGCCGCTCTTCTCGCGCACCATCACGCGCCACGACCAACGCATGCCGGCTTCGTCCCACAGCACGTCGTCGCCGATGAGGTGGCAGCGCAGCGGGAAGAGCACATGAAACACGCACCAGACTGCTGCGATGCAGAGCGCAACGCGCGACACGCGGACACGAGCAGCGCCATCGAAGGGCAGCGGCCCGCGGACCCACCTGCGGGGCCAAGAGGGAGAGAAGAAGATCGTCGTCGCGACCGCCATGATGAACGGGAACAGCCCGATCTCGAAGAAGCACCACGTCAGGCCGTGAAAGACGACGACGGCGGCGTAGGCGAAGGGCCGCGTGCGGCGCCACAAGAGCAGCGGCACGATGGTGGCGTCGTACAGCAGCCCGCACCACGAGAGCACGAGCGGGATCGCCGGCACGGCGAGCAACGGTCCGATGATGGGCAAGCCGTCGCGCGCGGGCAGCCAGAGACCGAGCGGCTGTCCGGCGACGAGCCAGTCGACGCCGACCTTGGCGACGGCGGCGAAGACGTAGACGAGGCCCACCTGAAAGCGCAGCAGCGCGACAAAGAAGAAGGGCACGCGGGCGCGGCCGGCGCCGAAGACGACAGCGTCGACGGACCAGCAGGCGTTGGCCGGCGAGAGCGCCAACAAGACGGCCAGCAACCACAACAGGTAGTGGTGGTTCAGATAGTTGGTCAGATCGACGAGCTCGACCCAGGCGAAGAGCACGGCGAAGACGACGGCGGCGCCGCGGAAGAAGAAGCCAGCGGCGATGCAGGCGCCGACGACGACAAAGGCGACGGTGCAGGCGGTGACGGCGTCGTCGGAGGGAACGGGGACCCAGGCGAGGCCGGGGTAGCGAAAGGTAAACGCGTCGTCGCAGGCGAGCTCGTCCAGGGTGCCCGAGAAGAGCAGCCGCAGCGCCGCTCCAGAGACGAGCAGGCCGAAGAGCATGCGAAAGGCAGCGAGCCCGGCCGGATCGGTCGGGGTCTCGAGGCGGCGCACGAGCGCTTCGACGACGCCAGAGCGGAGAGAGAGGGCCGCAGGCGTCATCAGTCGTTGTCGCCGGCGCCCTCTTCGGGGACGCGCAGGCCGAGGGTGCTCGGAAAGGTGCTCTTGAGGTCGTCGGTGAAGAGCTTCACGGCGTCGTAGACGACTTGCACGCGGGCGGGTTCGGCGACCAGGGCGTCTTCGAAGGTGCCGTCGAAGCCGGCAGCGGCGGCGATGGCGGCGTCGAGGTTGGTGCTCATGGAGGTGGCGAGCTCGCCTGCGCCGGCCGTGACGAGCAAGCCGTCGAAGCCGGTGACGTCGTCGTTGGCGCCGACGAAGACGCGGCGGGTCGCCTCGAGGTTGTGGAGCACGTTCTCTTTCGACGTGCGCGCGAAGCGGCTCTCGGCTTTGTCGGGACACGAGGCGGCGGCGCAGTCGATGTGCAGCCCGGCGGGGATCGCCAGCTTCTTGTCTTTGGTCAAAAGCTCGACGGCGAACAGGGCGGCGTAGACCTCATCGAGTGCTTGCTGCGCGGTGCTGAAGAGCGAGCCCGCTTCGCCGGCCGTGCGCAACGAGACCGCGAAGCCGGTCTCGCCCGTCCACGCGGTGCGCAGCGCGCTGGCGGAGTTCTCGACGTCGGCGGCGAGCACGGCGGCCATGCGCGCCCGGCGCAGCGCGACCTCGGCGTCGCCGAGGGCGGCCCACGATCCGTCGGCGTTGACGCCTGCGTCGGCGGGGCAGGCGTTGCCGCCGCCGCCCTCGAACAAGACGTACTCGAGGGGCGCAAGGCCAATGACATTGGGCAGGCGCGCCGCGGCCCAGCCCTCTTCTTCGAACTCATTGCGCACCAGCTGCACGTCGACGGCGCACAGGTTCACCTGCGGCCACGCGTAGAGCCGGTCGCGCAAGCCCTGCCCGCCGGCAAAGGCGACGGGCGAGCCCGCGGGTCCGAGGTGCAGCACCTCGAGGGACTGCCAGACCGCCATCGTCTCGCGCCACGCGTCTTGCGCGGCGCCGCGCGCGCCAGCGTCACCGCTGCTCTGCGAAAACGCCGCCGTCGTCGACGTCAACGCCGCAGCCCGGCTGGCGAGGGCGTCGAGGGCGGGCACGACGATGTCGTCGGCGATGCTGGCGGTGAGGCCGCGGCGGGCGACCTCACCAGGAAGTGGCGGCGTGATCGCCGGGCAGCCAGCCAGGGTCACGAACAAGAGCGCACAGGCGAAAGAGCGAAGCATAGGGCACCTGATCAAGAGCACCGACGTCGGGGGCTCGACGCCGACAGCAAGAGGGACCGGCCATCAGCCTGCGGTGGGCTCGCGCCAGCCCTGCACTTCGGCGGCGTCGACGCCGAGGGCGACGCCGGCGGCGGCTTCGACCTCCAGCACCGGCGTGGCGAAGTTCGACTCAATCAACAGCGCACCACTCGAAGAGGCGCCGAGATCATCAAGGTCGACGCCGAGGTCTTCGAGCATCCCTTCGATTTGAGCGTCGGTGACGATGCGGTGGCTCGCGGCGAGCGGACCCGCGGCGGGGGCGGGCAGACCACGGAAACCTGCCGCAAGACCGACACCTTCTGCGAGCTCGTGAAAGGCGCCAGCAAAGGCGTCTGCGTCAGCGGCGGCGGCAGCCTCGACGGCGGCGGCGTTGGCGTAGTGCACGAAGCGGGCGAACATCGCCTTCTCCCAGATGCGAAAGAACGAGACGAGGGCCTCGTCGCGTTCGTCGACGCAGGCGGCGTCGGCGGCGTAGGCGCGGGCAGCGATGAGGGCGTCCTTCGCCTCTTGGTGGTAGCCCATGTCGTTCGTGTAATCGGCGGCGTCGGCGAGGGCTCCGGCAGCATCGAGGGTCTCGTTGCCGCCCCAGGCGGCAGAGATCGCGTCGACGGTGGCGGGGGTGATGGCGCCTTCGGTCAAAGAGAGCGCGTAGCCGTAGAAAGCGCCGCCGCCGAAGAGGGCCTTGTCGACGACCTGACGTGGCTCGAGGCCGCCTTCATTGATGCCACGATCGTCGGTGCCGAAGATGCCGCCGCCAGCGCCGGGGGTGAAGAGGCCGCCAGCGTCGACGAGGGTGACATCACCGGCGGCGACGACCTCGACGAATTCGGCAAAAGCGTCGTTGACGAGGGCGGTTGCGCTGGCGTGGGTAATGTCGGCCAAGCTCGGGTCACCAGCGGTGAACGGCGTCGTCAGCGCAGCAACGTCGGCGACGGTGGCGGTGCCCTGCTCGGCGCCGCGCATGGTGGTGGCGCCGGTGAGCGTGTCGAGCTGCGCCCGCAGTGCGAGGGCTTCGGCGGCGTTCACTGCGTAGCCGTCGGCGACGTAGGCGGCGGGGACCACGACGCCGCAGTCGCCTTCGCCTTCTTCGCCTTCGCCTTCGCCTTCGCCTTCGCCTTCTTCGCCCTCGCCTTCGCCTTCGCCGCCGGGGGTCGGACAGGCGATCGACGACAGGGACGCAACGACGGGGAGCAACAGCAGACGAAACGGCGACATCGACGACTCCGATACTGATAATGATTCTCAATATCCGGATGACGCGCCGGATGTCAAGAACTACTCGCCGCGTCAGGAGTCCCCCATGAACGCGCTTCGATCCTTTGTTCCTGCTCTTGTGTTCGCTCTCTTCGCCAACCTGCTCGGGCAGGGAGTCGGCGTGGCCTTCGGTGTCGCCGAAGAATCGATGAAGGGCTCGTTGAAGGCCGACGCCGAAGCGGTGCTCGCCACCACCTACGGCGGCGACGCGGCCAAGGCGAAGTCCGTCGTCGACAAGAGCTGGGTGTACTTCCAGCGCAGCCACCTGCACGCTGGTGCCCTCGGCACCTTTGCACTCGCGTTGACGCTGCTGCTCACCTGGCTCGCCGGTCCGCTGCGCGCACGCCAAGCCTGCGCCACCGCTGTCGCTGCCGGCGCCGTCGGCTACGGCTTGTTCTGGTTGCTGGCGGGCATCCGTGCGCCTGGGCTTGGTGGCACTGGCGTCGCGAAGGAGTCGCTGGCGTGGCTCGCGTGGCCGTCCGTCGTTGCATTGGTCGGCGGCACCGTCGGCGCGCTGATGTTGGTGCTGCTGCAGCTGCGCCACACGCCGCCGCGCGCGTCCTGACCCGCGCTCGATTCATCTCAGTTTCGCGCGCCACCTGGGCCTGACGACTAAGGGCGCACCCGCTTCGTGAGCGCCGGCAGCGCGCCCTTGACGACGTCAACCAGCTTGTCTTGCAGATCGAACAGCGCGCTCTTCTTGCCGTCGACCTTCACCGCAGACAGCACTTCGCCGGACTCGACGTCGACGAAGCGGGCGGTCAAGCGCACGTCGTCCCCGACGACGGCGTGGGCGCCGATGACGACGACCTCGGCGCCGTTGATCTTGCCGAGCGTCGCCCGGGTCGCGGGGTCGACGTACTTGCTGTGTTGAAAGTCGAGCTCGCCGATGTCGACGTCGATCTGGCCCCGCTCGACCAGCGTGAGGTCTTTGGTGCCGGCGAGTCCGGTGACGAGCGCTTCGGTGAGGCCGGCGCCGAGGTCGCTGGCGCCATCGACGCTGGGGCCTTTGAAGGGCAACACGCTCAAGCGCACGGGGCCTGTGTGCGGCACGCGCGGTCCCGTCGACGTCGACAACAGGGGTGCTGTCGCAGCATCGGGATCGACGCCGCGGTTGCCACGCGGATCCGGAGAGGGCCCGGTCGTCGCGGCAGAGCGGGTCGCGACTGCCGTTGTCGTCGGCGTCGTGGTCGTGGTCGTGGTCGTGGTCGTCGTCTGAGCGATGACGAGGCCGAGTGCGGCGAGCACGACAAAGGCGAGGCCGGCCGCGATGGCGATGGGCGCTTTTGACGATGACGACAACGGGACCGACACCGGCGCGATCTCGGCCGAGCGCGTGCGGCCAGCGCCCTGCAACTTCGGACCCTCGAAGGGCAGGGCCGCGCGCGGATCACCGAACAGCACATAGCCGGCGAACGAGAGCGGACCCTTGGCGTCGTCGAGCAACGACAACCGCCCGCGGCGCACGGCTTCGCCGAGGCCGGCGCCGGCGAGGGCGGCCTCCGTAAAGCGCAGCGCAAACGAGAGCGCGTCGCGATCGGGGACGGCCCACAACGGCGCCAGCACATGGCGCACGCCGCAATCGAGCAGGGCCTTCGTCAACGTCGTCGTCGACCACGCCGCCGCCGTCGACGCGTGGCAGGCGTTGGCAAAGACCAGCGCCGGCACCTTCTGCGCAAACGCCTTCTGCAAGGCGGCGCCGTCCACAACGCCGTCGCTGCAGACGACGCCGTTTCTGTCGCGGTCGACGTGTCCGGCGATGTGCAAGACCCGACAGTCTTTGACGGCCTCGAGCAAGGCCGCGCAGGTCGTCGCGCCGCTGACGACGACGACATCGGCGCCGATGCTCTTGTACAAGCCAGCGATCAGCTCGCCCTCTTTGCGGGCGTTCTCGAGCGACCCGTCGGGGTCGGCGACGACGACGACGTGTTTGCCGAGGCCGGCGCCGGTCTTCGGCGCTCCATACAGGTCGGGCGCCGACACGACGCGGCCGACGGCGAAGGCGCAGCCCAAATACTGCTCTTGTCCATCGACGACGACGCGGGCCAGCTCGAAGGGCACGCGGGCGACAGCGTCGTCGACGTGCAACCGCAACGCCCGGTTCGGCGTCGTCTTCAGACGCTCGAGCACAGCGTCGGGCAACGACTTCTTCGCGAGCAGCAGGCCTTTGACGGCGAGCTCGTCTTTGTAGGCGTCGCGTCCGCCGTCGTGGGCGAGCACGGCGACTTCTTCGGCGATGGCTTCGAGGTCTCTGACGTCGGTGTCGACGTCGACGTGGCGCTTCACCGTTCCCTTGCCCGATTCGCCGTCGATGGCGCTCACGCGCAGCCCCTGCGGACCCTGCTCGATCGACAACACAAACAAGCGCTGCGCCGCTTCTTTCGACGTCGTGTCTTTGATCTTCGCCGGCTGCCAGACGATGGCCGCGGCTTCGACGGGGGCGTTCTTGCCTTTGGCGGCGACGGCGGGGCGCTCTTCGACGACAAAGGCGTGGTCTTTGGGCAGCGCGGCGATGAACGTGCGCGAGACCAACACCTCCATCACGCCGGCGGCGGAGTTGACGCGGGCGGCGACGTTCACGGTGTCGCCGAAGACGTCGTCTTTGTCTTTGAGCACCGATCCGAAATGGATGCCGATGCGAATGCGGATGGGTTCTTTGCCGGTCTTCCTGGCGTCGTCTTCGAGGGCCTGCTGCATGGCCACCGCCGACGACGCCGACTGCAACGCCGTCGGGTAGACGGCCATGATGGCGTCGCCGATGGTCTTTACGATGCGCCCGCCGTGCTGCTCGACGAGGGGAAACAGCAGGTCGTTGTGGCGGTGCACGAGGGCGAGTCCCTCGACGTCGCCGCGCTGCTCGAAGTAGGC
>JANNAY010000203.1:0-8546 GCA_031384945.1 Deltaproteobacteria bacterium | reverse complement strand
CGACGGCAGCGCTGAACTCGACGGCGTCACCGACGGCAAAGGCCTCGTCGTCGACGGCGACAACGTGCTCGTGCTCGACGCAGCCGGCAAACGCGTCGTCGGCTACGACGCCCGCGACCTCGACTAATTTTAGTGAGCTTTTCGTTTCTCGCTCGACGGACAATTCGGATGCTGAAAGATCATGTTGCGCAGGTGCGTCTGACGCTTCACTGACGCCTGCTTCAACAGATGCGTCAGCAAGATGGGTGGCGTCGACGCGAACCGCGCCAGATTCTGGATCAGCATCACCGAGTGGATCGTGCGCGCGCACAACAGCTGCGTGGCCGCCGAATCCAACGGAATACCGATGAGCATGACGAGCACGCGGCCCTCGGTGGTCCAGATGAGGTTGGCGCGCTCGTCGCCCTCGGCGGTCGACCATTTGGCGCGCATCAAGTTGCGCACCTTGCTGCGGTTCTTCTCGGGCAGATCGCGCGACAGCGCCCACTTGTAGACAACAGCGACCCGCTTGGGCTGCATGAGTTTCTTCAGATGTGAATCTTGCAACATCGGATTCGCCATCAGGTACCGCTGCACCATCCCATCGCGCACCAATTCATTGCGACCGAACAGCGCCTCGATGCCCTGCGGCGTGCGGTGGTGCCGCGCGATCAGGCGCGCATGTGGAAAGCCGACGTGAGGGTTCTCGAGAATTCCGTGAATCACCTGCGGCACGGGATCGAAGCAGAGCGCACACAAGACGGCGCCGCTCTCTTCGCGCGCCTTCTTCTCGCGCTCTTCTTGCGGCAGGTCGTGCAGCGTCGTCTCGAACAGCTTGCGGTAGTTGCCTTCGGCCGCAGCGGCTTCGGCGGGGTCTTCTTTGACGGCGTCGTTGGTTTCGTCTTCGTCGACGATGCCGTCGACGGCTTTGTCAGCTTCGCGGTCGGCGGCGGCGACGCTCGCTTCGGCGGCGGCGTCAGGGGCTGCGACTTCCGAGTCTTCGAGGGCTTCGGCTTTGGTGGGTTCGTCGAAGAGGCCGTCGTCTTCGTCGTTGTCGCCAGCGCCGACATCCGCGAGGGCGGCAGCGACGATGTCGTCAACGGCAGCGCCTTCGTCGGTGTCGTCGCCGTCGAGCTGCGGCAGATCGAGATCGTCGCTGCTCATGTCTTCGAGGGCGGCGCGGATGGCGGCGTCGTCTTCGCCGAGCTCGCTGGCGTCGGCTGACATCACCGGCAGCCCCTCGACGGTGTGCTTGACCTTCGCCACCGGCTTCGGCGGCACCGGACGCGGCAACGAAGACGACGACGACGACGACGGCCTCGGATCGATGGCGCCATGGCTGCTGAGCTTCTGCAACGTTTGCTGCACCTTCTCGGTCGAGAAGCCAGTCATGTGTGTGAGCGCGTCGACCGACGTGACGCCGTCGAGCCGCGACAGCAAGAACCCTTCTTCGGCGGAGAGGTTGAGGGACTCCCACTTCAGGCCGTCTCTCACCTTGGGCTTCCACTCGCTCATGACGGCCAACCCCGTGGCGCAGAGCGAGGCTTGGGCAGCGACGTCGGCAGTCGGGCCTGACCGTCATTTCTCGTGCTCATGTTTCCGAGACTACCGCGCCTACATGTGGGGCCGCGCGTGTGACCGCAGAACGAGCACGGATCACCGGCCACGACGTCGCCGCTTGGTAGGGTGACCGTCTGTCCCGTCGACTCAAAGCGTTGCTCACGAATGATTGGGGCCTGCATGCGATTCACGCGTCTCTTCTCTCTGTCTCGCCGACTGATGGGCACTTCGGCCGACGACGGCCTGCGCGCCAACATCCCGACGCCTTTGAAGAGCGCAGCCGTCGCCGTGGTCCCGGGCGGCGCGCTGCTGTTGGCGTTGTCGTCGACGGGGCTGTTCGACACCCGCGTCACGCAGCTGCCTGACCTGCCCGAGGCGCCGTCGCCGTGGCTGGTCGCCCGCGCGAGCGCCCAAGACGACGCCGCCTGCCAGCTCTCGCTGCGCGTCGTCGACGAAGCCGGCAATGCCGTCGACGACGCCCGCGTCACTGTCGCCGCCCTCAAAGACGGCAGCGTCGGCCGCACCGTCGACGCGCTCACCGACCGCAAGGGCACCCACCGCCTCATCGACCTCGACCGCGGCGCCTACGACGTCACCGTCGACGTCGACGGCAAGGCGCTGCAAGGCACGCCGACCTTTCGCTGCAACCACGACGGCCAGCGCGCGTATTTCGACGTCGTCGTCAAAGACAGCGACAACGTCGTCACCGGCCGGCTGACGGGCAAGAACAAGGCGGCGCTCGCCCACGCCACCGTGGCGCTCTTCCAGTCCATCAACCAGCGTGACGGCCTGGCTGGCGTCGTCCGCGTCCGCACCGACGCCGACGGCAACTTCAGCGCCCGCGTCACCGCCGGCAGCTACGTCGCCTACGCGACCGCCGCCGACCACACCGCCAAGAAGACCACGGTCAAGGTCGAGGCGCCGGTGACGAAGATGGCGCTCAACCTCGCGTGGTCGCCGTCAGTGCGCGGCATCGTCGTCGACGACGCCGGCCAGCCGTTGAAGAACGCCGTGGTCGCGATGGGCAACGCCTTTGACCCGCGCGCGAAGACCACCACCGTCAAGACCGACGAGAATGGCCGCTTCGCCCTCGCCGTGAGCCAAGGCCAAGAGCTCTCGCTGACCGCCCGCGGCGACGGCAAGATCGGACGCGCCTTTGTCGGCACCGTCGATGACGTCGAGCGCTTCCAGCACCTGACCATCGTCGCCACCAGCGGCCGCACCGTCTCTGGCGTCGTGCTCGGCACCGACGGCAACCCGTTGGCCTTTGGCGGCGTCCACTACCGCGTGCGCGAGCTTGGCCTCGAGGGCGAGGCCCCCACCGACGGCGCTGGCCGCTTCATGCTCGATGGCCTGCCCGCCAACCAAGACGTCGAGGTCTGGGCCGTCGGCAACGCCACCGGCGCCTGGGGCGCCCGCGTCGCCGATCCTGGCACCACACAGCTCGCCCTGACGTTCATCCCGCCCGCGTACTGACCGGGTCGACGACGACACAACCATGTGCAAGTGAGCCGGCATGTCCGGCTCTCTTTCTGTCTTCGTCACCGGCGCCACCGGCTTCATCGGCCGCCACACCGTCGAGGCGCTCATCGGCGCCGGGCACAAGGTCAAGGCGCTGTGCCGCAGCGACGAGCCCGCCCTCGCCGCCCTCGGCGCGACCATCGTGCGCGGCGACGTGCTCGACAAAACGCTCATCGAAGAAGCCGTCAAAGGCGCCGACGTCGTCGTGCACGGCGCCGGCCTCGTCAGCCGCAACGTCGACGACAGCAGCCTCATGCTGCGCTTGCACGTCAACGGCACCCGCAACGTCGTCGGCGCCGCGGTCGCCGCGGGCGTGCCGCGCGTCATTCACCTCTCGACGTCGGGCACCGTCGCCGTCTCTGACGACGAGACGCTGGTCTGCAAAGAGACCGATCCGGTGCCCTTCGAACAATTGGCGAAATTTCCCTACTACCTCTCGAAGTGGCTCGCCGAACGTGCCGCCGCCGACCTCGTCGCCCCCACCGCCGACACGCGCAGCCGCACCGCGCTCATCACGCTCAACCCGTCGCTCGCGCTCGGCCCGGGCGATCTGCGCGGCAGCTCGACCGAAGACGTTCGCCGGTTCTTGAAGCGCGAGCTGCCCATCACGCCGTCGGGCGGCTTCTCGTTCGTCGACGCCCGCGACGTCGCTGCTGTCGTCGTCACAGCCCTCACGCAGGGCAAGGCCGGCGAGCGCTATTTGCTCGGCGCGCTCAACCTCACCTTCGCGCAGTTCTTTGCGCGCCTTGAGACCGTCAGCGGCGTCAAAGGTCCGGCGATGTCTTTCGCCATCCCCAAGAACGTCTCGCTGTTCGGCATCGGCTTTCTCGAGCGCGCGGCGTCGATGGTCGGCGCCAAGCTGCCGGTGACGTCGACAGAAGCCGCCATGGCCGCCGCCTACTGGTACTGCGACTGCCGCAAAGCCGAGGGCGAGCTCGGCTTTTCGCCGCGCGATCCGATGGTCACCCTGCTCGACACCGTCAAAGACATCCGCGGCGAGACCAAGAAGATGAAAGTCGTGACGTCGACGAAGAAGCCGGCCCAAGCACAAGCGTGAGCCGTGTTCACGTCGAGCGCCACGGCCACGTCGCGACGCTGATCCTCGACGACGCCGCGCGAAAAAATGCCATGACCGAGGCGATGGGCGACGCCCTCGCCAGCGCCGTCGCCGACGTCAAAGCCGACGCCAGCGTCAGAGCCGTCGTCGTCACTGGCGCTGGCGACGCGTTTTCCGGCGGCGGCGACCTCGCGATGCTCGAGCGTCTGCGCAGCGTGCCGTTCGAAGAAGCGCGCGTGCACATGCTGTCGTTCTACGCGCGATACCTGTCGCTGCTCGACCTCGCGGTGCCCACCATCGCCGCCGTCAAAGGCGCCGCCATCGGCGCCGGCGCCGTCGTCGCCTGCGCCTGCGACCTCGTCGTCGTGGGCCGCGGCGCGAAGATCGCGTTCAACTTTGTTTCGCTGGGTCTGCACCCCGGCATGGGCGCGACCTACCTCGTGCCGCGCAAGGTCGGCGCCCAGCGCGCGCAAGAATTGTTGTTCACCGGTCGGCGCTTCGACGGCGAAGAAGCCAAAGCCATCGGCCTCGCCGTCGACGTCGTCGCCGATGACGTCGTCGTCGAACGCGCGCAGGCGCTGGCGGCGTCGATGGCGAAAAACGCACCGTCGGCGGTGCAGGCGCTGAAGCACAACCTGGCTGTCGATCGTGTAGAGCTGCAGCGTTGCCTCGAGCGCGAGGCCATCGCCCAGGCGCACTCGTACGCGTCGTCTGAGATGGCCGAGGGCCTTCGCGCCATCGCCGAGAAACGCGCGCCGTTCTTCTGATCGCCAGGCGTTCGTCGACGACAATCCGGGTGTGCGAAGCCCCTGCTCGCCTGCGACAACGCCCCGGGATTCCCTCTCCGCGAAGCGTGAGAGGGTGGCGCGCAGCGCCGGGTGAGGTGTTCGTCGACGACAGTCCCCGGTGAGCGAAGCTCTGAACGATGACACGACGCTGTCAGCACATCGGGTTGCTGCGTCGTCGAGAAATGCCTACCCGACGACATGGCCGACGCAGAAAAAGCCGACGACAACACGATCTATTTGATCGACGGCAGCGGCTACATCTTCCGCGCCTACTTCGCCTTGCGGCGGCTTTCGACGTCGGGGGGCATCCCCGTCAACGCGGTGTTCAACTTCGCCACGATGCTCTTGCGCATCTTGAAAGAGCACGAGCCCAAGCACCTCGCGATCGCGTTTGACGTCGGGGGCAAGACGTTTCGCCACGAGATGTACCAAGAGTACAAGGCGAACCGCTCGGCGCCGCCTGAAGATTTGCCGCCGCAAATTCCGCTGATTCACCGTCTCGTCGACACCTTCAGAATTCCGAAGTTGATGGTGCCCGGCGTCGAAGCCGACGACGTGCTCGGCACCGCCGCCGACCGCGCCAAAGCCAAAGGACACAACGTCGTCATCATCACCGGCGACAAAGACCTGATGCAGCTTGTCGATGACCAGGTGTCGCTGCTCGACGAGATGCGCATGGGCCGCGGCTACGAGGGCGCCAAGATCACGCGAACGCAGGTGATCGAGAAATTCGGCGTGCCGCCCGAGCACGTCGCCGACGTACTCGCCCTCGCCGGCGACGCCAGCGACAACGTGCCCGGCGTCGACGGCATCGGCGGCAAGACCGCCACTGAGCTGGTCAAGCTCTACGGCGACGTCGAGAACGTGCTCGCCCACGCCGGCGAAATCAAAGCGCAGGCCCGCCGCGAGAAGCTGATCGCCCAGGCTGATCGGGCGCGCATCTCGAAGAAGCTCGTGCTGATCAAGCGCGACGTCGACTTCGAATTCGACGTCGACAACATCGCCTACGCCGGCATCGACAAGGCCGCCGCCCGCGCCTTTTTCGTCGAGATGGAATTTCGTCGGCTCATCAACGACAACTTGATCAAGCCCGCCATCGGCGAAGTTGTCGGCACGACGCCAACCGCGCCGGCCCAACGCGGACAGGTCGACTTGTTTGCGGCGAAGCCCGCTGCCGAAGAGGTGCAAAAGATCGAGCTCGACCGCTCGAAGTACCGCGCCGTCGTCGACGACAAAGGCCTGCGCGAGGTCATCACCGCGCTGGGCGATGTGCAGCGCTTCGCCGTGCGCACCGAGGTCGATCGCCCTGGCGCGCCTGACGCGGCGCTGGTGGGCGTTGGTGTGTCGTGGAAGCCGAACGAAGCCGCGTGGCTGCCGGTGCGCGAGCTCGGCCTCGATGCCTTGCGCGCGGCGTTGGCGCCGATCCTCAGCGACACCGGCAAAGAGATCGTCGCCCACGACGGCAAGACCGACATCAACGCGCTCTTCTTCTCGGGATTTCCGCCGTGGCGCGTGGCCGGCGATCCGATGTTGATGAGCTACTTGCTCGACGCTGACGCCGAGAGCCATGGTCTCATCAACCTCGCCCGGCGCTTTCTCGGCTACCACATGATGGAGCCTTCGGAGGTGGTCGGCAGCGGCAAAAACGCCGTCGCCTTTGACCGCGTCGACGTCGACAAAGCCGCCGTCTTCATCGGCGAGGCCGTCGACTGCACGCTGCGCGTTCACGATGTGCTCTTGCCCAAGATCGAGAGCGAGAAGCTCTCGACCCTCTACCAAGAGCTCGAGCTGCCCCTCGAAGACCTGTTGGGAAAGATGGAGCGCGTTGGGATCCAGATCGACATCGCGCGCCTCAAGGGCCTGAGCGACTCGTTCGTCGACGAGATCAAGATCATCGAAGAGAAGGCGCACCTCGCCGCCGGCAAGCCCTTCATGATGACGTCGCCCCAGCAGATCGCCGAGCTGCTCTTCAAAGACCTCGCCCTGCCCGTCATCAAGCGCACAAAGACCGGACCCTCGACCGACAGCCAGGTGCTCGAGGCCCTGAGCGATCGCCACGACGTGCCCGCGCTCATTCTTGAGCACCGCACGCTGACGAAGCTGAAGAACACCTATCTCGATGTGTTGCCGACCCTCGTCGACAAAGACATGCGGGTGCACACCCATTTCAACCAAGCTGTCGCTGCCACTGGCAGGTTGAGCTCATCAGAGCCAAATCTTCAGAACATTCCGATTCGCACAAAGTTGGGGCGCGAGATCCGCGACGCCTTCGTCGCCAAAGACGGCTGCGTCATCGTCTCGCTCGACTACTCGCAGATCGAGTTGCGCATCCTGGCCCACGTCTCGCGCGACCCCGTTCTCGTCGACACGTTTTCGAAGAACGAAGACGTGCACCGCCGCACCGCCAGCGAGATCTTTCACGTCCCGCAAGAGCAGATCACCAAAGACCAGCGCACCGCCGCCAAGTCGATCAACTTCGGCCTCTTGTACGGCATGGGCGTCGTCCGTTTGGCCCGTGAGTTGGGCATCAAACGCGCCGAAGCCAAGCAATACCTTGATACTTATTTTGAACGGTTGCCCGGCATTCGTGATTGGCACGCCAACGCGCTCGAGAAGGCGCACATCGAGCGCGAGGTGCGCACGCTGCTGGGCCGTCGTCGCAAGCTGCCGGGGCTCGACAGCAAGAACCCCGGCGAGCGCGCCCGCTCAGAGCGCCTCGCCATCAACACACCGATCCAGGGCAGCGCCGCCGACATCATGAAGCGCGCGATGATCGACGCCGACCGATCTCTCACCAAAGAGGTGCCGACCGCGCGCATCTTGCTGCAGGTGCACGACGAGCTCGTCATCGAGGTGCCCGAGGCCCACGCGCAGCGCGCTCTAGATGTCGGCCGCGCCGCCATGGCCGGCGCCATCACCCTCAGCGTGCCCCTCGTCGTCGACGGCCGCGCCGGCAAGACGTGGAACGAAGCGCACTGATCAGGTGCGGCGGCCGCGGGCGCCGACGGCGAGGGCGATGGCGACGACGCCGTAGAAGAAGCAGAGCATCAAGGTGCTCGCGTCGTTGTGCAGCGCGTACGCCGGATTCAAGAACGACATCGGCGGCGAGCCGTACGTGAACTCGTCAAAGATGCCCGGCACGGCCAACAAGAAGCCGCAGACGGCGCCGACGACGACGACGACGGCGACGGGGTGCTTGAGCCAGCGCGAGCAAAAGGCCGACAGCATCGAGCCGAAGAAGCACAGGACGGCGATGCAGGCGAAGGCGTCGAGGTCGGGGTCGTTCTGCACGTGCTCGGGCATGACCAGCCACAACCCGCCGAGGCCGACGCAGGCGGCGACATAGACAAGCAGCGACGTCTTCAACGGACCCGGCGTCGACGGGCGGCGGCCAGTGACGGCGGTGGCCACGACCTGCGTGAACAGCGCGAGGCCGAACGAGAGGGCGAAGACGATGGCGGCGGTGTCTTGCTTGAGCTCCGTCGTTGCCGCGAGCGCGAGCAACAGGCCAGTGCCGAGCAGCGGGATGCCCCAAAGCGCCCCAGCGAGCAGCCAGCGGGCCGAGCGCCACCGCTCTGTCGACTTCGGCGACAGCGCCGACCAGGCGCCGACGAGGCAGGCGATGCCGATGAGCACGTCGA
>JANNAY010000186.1:0-4024 GCA_031384945.1 Deltaproteobacteria bacterium | reverse complement strand
CGGGCGCGGGCGAGGCGCTCACCGATGACTTCCATGACGACGAGGGCGTCGCGTTGGTCGAGCGAGAGGGCGATGACCGACTTCTCGTCGCCGCTCTTCCACAAGTGCAAGGCGCCGGCTTCGACGACGGCGGCGGCGATGTCGGCCCAGGCGACCGAGATTTTTTTCGTGCGCACGCCGGCGCTGTCGACGACGACGTGGGCGGATTTGACGCTGCCGCCGGCGTCGACGATGCGGCCGGCGCGGGCGGCGAGCTTCGGCAACAAGCGGCGCACGACGGCGGCGGCGATGGCCTCGCTGCGGTCGCCGGTGCCGGCGAAGCGCGTCTTGTTGCCATCGCGATCGACGAGCACGAGAGAGATGTTGCGGCCGACGTAGCGGCCGTTGGCGTATTGGTCGGTGATGGCGCGCTGCAGGTGCTCGACGTCGTCGTAGGCCGTGAAGCCGCCGCGCTTCTCGACGCCGTGCTCGTAGACGGCAAAGGCGCGGCGCCGCACCATCATCGTGCCGATCGACGAGAAGCCCAGCGCGCACAGGGCGAGAAAGCCGCCGGCGATCTGGAGTGATTCGTCGCCCGACAGCACGGCGCCGGTGAAACCCATCGCCGACGCCAACATCATCGCGATGCCGACGCGCGGCTCGGTGCGATCGACGCCACAGACGAGGGCGCCGCCGATCGGGTGCATGCGGGCCCAGCCGACGACAGAGGCGGCGCCGCGGGCTTTGGGCGCCGACGTCTGCATGCGCCGCACGAGGGCCTCGAGCAGCACCACGTTCTCGGTGTGGGTCGGCAGCAAGAGCACGCGATCGGGACGGTCGACGCCGAAGACGCGCACGCCGGTCGGTGTCGCGTCGACGCGTTCGATCTCGTCCCAGCTGAGCGCGAGGCCGTCGGCTTTGAGGCCGTCTTTGTTGGCGGTGAGCTTCTTGCCGAACGCAACCACGCCGCCGCCAGCGATGACGTCGACGAATTGCTGCACGAGCCGCGGTCCGACGTTCTGCAACACCGCCCGCGAGACCGCCGACGCGCCTTCGGGCTCGAGCTCGGCGAACGAGATGGTGCCCGTCGGCGAGGTGTACGACAGCCGCTCGGGCGACAACGGCCGCGACGTCGACGACAGCAACCCCGCCGCCTTGACGACGCTGATGTCGGCGAAGCGGACTTCGGTGGTGCCGACCAGGCCGTCTTGCACGATGCGATCGCGCTGCAGGCGCACCCGTCGACGACGGTTGGTGATGATCGTCGCGCCGATGGCGCCGGCGACGAGGGCGCCGAAGAAGGAGAAGACGTAGCCGAAGCCGCCTTCGACAGCGCCGCCGCCGACGAGAGCGGCGACGCAGGCGGTGATGATCCACGGCACCATCGGCCGCCACGGCGACGACAACGGCCGCGACGCCAACGCCTCGGTCGGGATCGACGCCGACGACGCTGGCAGCACGTCTTCGTTGTTTTCGTCTGCGCCTTCTTCGTCTCGGGGACGCACCTCTTGCACCTCGCCATCAAACATAGAGTCTTCGGCGCATGAGTGATGCGGTCTCGTCTCGCGCGCTGCGCAAACACTTCGGCGGCGTCGTCGCCTGCGATGGCATCGACCTCGTCGTGCCGAGGGGCGCGCGCTTCGGCCTCATTGGGCAAAACGGTGCGGGCAAGACCACCTTCATCAAGATGCTGCTGGGCATTTGCCAGAAAGACGACGGCGACGTGCGCGTGCTCGATGGCGATCCCGACGACGTGAGCGTGCGCCGGCGCATCGGCTATCTGCCAGAACGGCTGACGATTCCGGCGTCATTCTCGGCATTGTCATTCCTCGAGAGCGTCTCGCGCATGAAGGGCATTCCCGCCGCCCGCGGCGCCACCGAAGCCAAAGACCTGCTCTCGCGCGTCGGCCTCGAAGAGGCAGCGTGGAAGCGGGCGACCGGCGGCTTCTCGAAGGGCATGCGCCAGCGCACCGGCCTCGCCGCGGCGCTGGTCGGCAGCCCCGAGCTGTTGATCCTCGACGAGCCCACCGACGGCATCGACCCGCTCGGACGTCGACAAATCAGAGACGTCATTCTCGACGCAGCCAAGGCCGGCGCCACCCTCTTCTTGAACTCGCACCTCTTGGCCGAGACCGAGCGCATCTGCGACCACGTTGCCGTCTTGCACAAGGGCAGGGTCGTGAAGTCGGGCGCGCTGTCGGTCTTGCAGAGAAAAGACGCCTTCAAGGTGAGCTTTCAAAAGACAGCGGATTGTGTCGCGCTCGCGAAAAAACATGGCTTCGTTGTCGCCGAAGACGAAGAAGGCGACGTCGTCGTCAGCAGCTTCGCCGGCCACGACGCTGCCGTCTTGAACAAAGCCCTACACGCTGGCATCGGCGACGGCCTCGTCGTCGTCGGCGTCGCGCCCGAATTGGTCGAGCTCGAGACCGTGCTCGAAGAGTCGACCGTCACGAAGCAGGATTCACAGAAAGAGGCCGCATGAACGCCATCAACGTCGCCCGCGATGTGCTCAAAGAGGCCTTCGCCAGCAAGTTCATGATCGGGCTGTTTGTCATCATCGGACTTTTTCTTGTCTTGTTGATGTTCTCGGTCAACCTCGACGTCGTCGACGGCGCGCTCGCTGGCTCTCGCCTGTTTGGCATGGCCAACAAGGGCGCCATCGTTCCGGTCGACGTCGTCTTGCGCCCGGCCTTTCAGATGCTCGCGCTGATCACGTTCTACCTGGGCCTGCTCTTCGGCATCGTGGCGACATGCGACATCGCCCCGCGCATGTTGCAGTCGGGCCGCATCGAGCAGCTGCTGGCGTTGCCCGTGCGCCGCAGTGAGCTCGTCGTCGGCATCTTTGTCGGCGTCAGCGCCATCTGCGCCATCGGCACCGCGGCCGCCGTCGGTGGCGTCAGCGCCGTCGTCTTTTTCAAGGCCGAGACCGCGACCATCGCGCCCGCCATCGGCGCTGCCATGGCGATCATCGGGTTCTTGCCCGTGTACGCCGTCATGCTCGTCGTCGGCGTCACCTTTCGTTCGGCCGCCCTCTCGGCGGGCGCGGGGCTCGGCATCTACATCCTCGGCATCGCGGTCTCTGAGAAGAACACCATGCTGATGATGACGACCAACAAAGTGCTCCGCACCATCATCGACGTCGTGACGACGCCCGTGCCGAACCTCCGCGCCCTCGCCGACGTCGGCGCTGGCGTGGCCGTCGGAGAAAAAGTCGCCCTCGCCGCCGCAGCACCCCTCGTCGGCGGCGCCCTCGCCTTTGCCGCCTTTGGCGTCGTCGTGGCCTGCGCCATCGTGCGGTCGAAGGACTACTGATGCTGCGCGTCCACCACCTCAACGCCTCACGCTCGCACCGCATTTTGTGGCTCTTGGAAGAGCTGTCGGTGCCTTACGAGATCGTGCCGTACCAGCGGGATGCGAAGACGATGCTGGCGCCGAAGTCGCTGCGGGCAGTGCACCCGCTCGGCAAATCTCCCGTCGTCGAAGAGGACGGCCGGATCTACGCCGAGTCGGGCGCGATCATCGAGCTGATGATTGAGAAGCATGGCGCGTCGTCGTTGGCGCCGCCGCGCGGCACGACGGCCCATGACCGCTATCTGTATTGGCTGCACTACGCCGAGGGATCGCTGATGCCGCCACTCTTGCTGAAGCTCGTGCTCAACAAGATGGGTCCCCTCGGCTGGCCGGCTCAGCCCTATGTGAACCAGCAGCTCAAGTTGCACTTCAACTACCTCGAGGCCGAGCTGGCGACGTCGATGTGGTTTGCTGGCGACGCATTCTCTGGCGCCGACATCGCGCTCTCTTTCGCCATCGAAGCGGGGCTCACGCGCGCCGCTGGACCGCGGCCGAAGCTCACGGCCTGGGTCGCGCGCATCCACGCGCGTCCGGCTTGGAAGCGCGCTGAAGAGCGCGGCGGCGCGCTCACCTTTGTTGGCTGACGATGTGGTTCAGCGCACCTTGAACGTCTGCGTGCGCGCGTTGCCGTTGCTCATCGTGATCTCGACGACGTAGTCGCCCAGCGGCAGACCGTCGGTCTTCTCGACGTGGA
>JANNAY010000157.1:0-1843 GCA_031384945.1 Deltaproteobacteria bacterium | reverse complement strand
CGCGAGGAAGCCGTACGAGCGCAGGCGCGTGAATCCTCGAGGGAGGACGTGCTGCACGAAGCGCTGCAGGAAGTCGCGGTTTCGTTCAACGTGTTTTTTCCCGTCATGCCCGCGGTCCAGCGGGTTCGTCGGAGCGGGCCGTCTCGCGCGGGCCCGACGTGAAGAACTCTCCCCGTTCACGTTTAAAGAGAAGATTGATTCAGGCATTCTCGTTGGTTCGGTGTACTTAAGAAGCAGAAGAGAGCCTGTGGTTTCCACGCGCGTGGTCGAGATCCTGAGCGTCGCTCCGCCGATGCTCGGACTTGGCGCTGAACGTCGCTTTGCCGTGGCCCGTCGAGGCTCGGGTCGTCGCTTCGTTTTGTCGTCATGGCGATCGGCCGCTCGATCTTCCCCGAGCAGCGTCGTCCTCGGTGCGATCGTGGGCGACCGGCGTTCTCGCAGTGAATGGAGGCTCGTACCTCACCTCCATTCACTGCTGCGATCGCCTCCTGTGCCTACGTTGGCTGGGAGCAGACGAGAAGGAGAACGCGCGCCGTTTTCCCCGTCACGGGGGGGCATATGCTCCGTCATGCGCTTCGCACTCCCACTCGTCCTCGTTGTCGCGGCGCCGGCCTTTGGCGGCGATGTGATCAACCGCCAGGTCCTGGTCCAGCATCCGCGCGATGGTGACGTCGGCGTCCCCACCAACAGCGCCGTCGTTGTGACGATCGAAACGTTAGCCCCGTCCCTGCCGCTGGCAGAGACCAACCTGGTGCCGCGGGTGCACGACGACGTTGGATCCGTCGAAATCGAGGCCACGGTGCTGCTCCACGCCTTCGACAACAACGCTGTGATCATCGCGCGGCCCCTCGGCGGCCTGTGGCCGGCGTCGGCCCATCTGGTCGTCGAGCCCGCTGTCACCTGCGCCGACACTGATTCCTGCTTCTTCTTCGACGTCGCCTTTCACACCGCCGCCGGTCCGGCGCCGGCTCCTCCGACGGGGACGACGACGACGGCGGCCCAGCTCGGCGCCCGCCTGCGGGTTGAAGACTTCTGCAGCGGCCTCGTGTTCGTCAGCGGCGCGATCGTCGACGTCGATCCGGTCGGCGTGCTCACCGTCGCCGACCGCAACCCCTCAAACGGCTCCACCCCCGTGGACGGCATCGACGGCTTCACCGGCTTCGACAAGCTCTATTCTTTTGGCAGGTTCGGCTCCACCGCCGACGTCCGATTCGCCGACGGCTCCTTCAGCGCTTGGAGCGAGCGGCTGCGCGGCAACGCCGGCGTCGTCCGTCTCTGCTCTTGCAGCAGCCACGTTGCTGCTGCGTCGGCGAAGCGCGCTGGCACAACATCATCGAAGGGCGCCGGGAAGAATCGCTTGAGCTGCCCGTCGCTCGCACGGCGCTTTGCGCGGTCTGCGCTGGGCGATCGACGAATGACGCCACCGACCAACGGCAAGATGCTGAGCGGCGTCTCGAAGGAGCAAGACGCCGACGCATGACTTTCGAACGACTCGCGCAACTGCGCAAACACTTAAGGTGCGAGTGTGCCGAAGGACCGCATCAGCTTCGTTTGCGCCGAACGTGTTTCGGCAGCATTTTGAGTCTGTTGGGCGATTGGCCGTCCGACCCAAGCCGACAGGCTGCTTTCGATGAGGCGGCAGCGGCATTGACCCGATGGAATCCAACGTTTCGCCATTGTGTTCTCAGTTGGGGAAACCGTCTCATTCACACTGAAAAAGGCCAGGTGAAAGACACGCTCGCTTTCGTGCGTGAGCTAGACGTCTTTGAGCCCGACGACGGGCACCCCCGCCTCTTGAGGCGGTCTTGCGCAGCCCCTACAGCGACGCGCTGCTCAGCTTGAG
>JANNAY010000136.1:0-3151 GCA_031384945.1 Deltaproteobacteria bacterium | reverse complement strand
TGGGCGCGGTCTTCTCGCTGCTCTTTTTGCTCAAAGCCCGTGAGCGCATCACCTTGTCGTCGGTCGCCGCGGGTGTGCTGGTTTTGAATGTCCTGTTGTTCCTCGTTCTCGGACGCGGCGCGCAGCTCTTCACGACCGGCGTCTACAAGGTGAAGCTCTTGAAAGAGATGGGCGGCGAGCTCATCCCGGCCGGCCGCATGATGGGCGAGAACTTCGCGCCCTATTACGTGCCCTCGCCCTTCGTCGGCGCCCTGATGATCGCCACCATCGCCCTCTCGATCATCGCCGTCGTCTTCTTGTGGTTGAAGCGCAAGCAGAACGACACCCCGCAGGGGCCGGCGCTCTTGCTCTACGCCCTGGCCTTTGGTGCCACCACGGCCACCGTCGCCCTCATCCTCATCAACGCCTTCACGCAGAGCGACATGCAGGTCGCCGCCGAGACGGCGAAGACGCTGATGCCGCCGGGTCCGTGGCGGTTGGCCATCCAGTCCGCCCAGTGGGATTTGGCCCTGTTTGGCATCACTTGGGTCCTCCAGATGGTCACCTTTGTTGGCATCTTGAAGCCCAAGGCGCTGCGCGAGCTGCTGCCTGATGCATCGCGCCTCGACCGCGCCGCCTACTACTCCATCCTCATCGCCTTTGCTCTCGTCGCCGTCGTGCTCGTGACCGGCGCCCTCTGGGCCCACTACGCGTGGGGCCGCTACTGGGGCTGGGACCCGAAAGAGACGGGCGCCCTCGTCATCTGGATCGTCTACGCCATCTATCTTCACGCCCGCGTCACCTACGGGTGGGTCGGCGTTCCCTCGGCCGTCATCGGCTGCATCGGCTTCTTCGTGATTCTCGCCGGCTTCCTCGGGGTGAACCTCGGCTGGTTCGCCGACGGCTTGCACAGCTACGGCAGCGCCTGAAGCAGACAGAAGAGAAGCAGACAGAAGAAAGGCCGGCGGCCCGCCGGCTTTTTTTTGTCCGTGATCAGAGGTCGAAGTGGCCAGCGAGGCGCACGTAGAGCTCGCGGTCGTCGATGGGCAGCGGCGGGTGGCCCGAGGCGTAGGGCTGGGCGAGGCGAAAGTCTTCGCCGAGCGCGTTCTTGATGCCGATGGTGCCGTCGACGCCGGGGACGAGGACGTTGTTCAGGCGCAGCGCAGCGTTCAACATCAAAGACGGCGGCAGCTCGCCGAAGACCGCGGCGCCGTCGTCGTCGAAGCCGACCTGGGTGGCCCGCTCGCTGCGCAGCACCGCCGTCATCGTCGTCGTCACGCCCGGCGTGAGGAACAGCGAGCCGATGAAGGCAGCCTTGTGCTGCGGCGCCGCCAGCAACCGCCCATCGTCGGCGGGGATGGCGTAGATCGGCACCGCGTTTTGTCCGGCGGCGGTGGCGAAGCTGTAGTTGACCTCGAGGCGGCCGAAGGGCGCGGTGCCGAGCAGCGAGGCCTCGACACCGCGCGTGCCGGTGCGCGGAAAGTTCGTGTAGCCGTCGAGTGAGGTGAAGTCGCCGACGTCTTCATTGACGAAGTAGATGAGCGGGTCGGTGATGGCGATGTCGAACGCGTTGACGGTCAGGTAGGTCGCGCTCGACAGCGCGAGCCCGCCCTCCATCTCGATGACGCGTGTGCGCTCGGGCTTGATCTCGCCCACCTCGAAGCGAATGTTGTCGATGGCTGGCGCGCGAAAGGCGCCCGCCACCAGCAGCTTCACGTGGGCGCCGTCGAAGACCCGCGTGAGCGCGACGCGCGGCACGAACGAGGCGCCGTAGGCAGAGTGCACCTCGCCGCGCGCGCCCACGGTCAAGACGAAGAGGTCGGCGTCGACGACGGCTTCGCCGTAGGTGGCGCCGTTTTGGTAGCGGTCGTTCTCGTCGTCGTCGGGGGCGAAGTCGAAGCCGACGGTGGTCCAGTCGCCGTCGCGGTCGCCGGTGGTCGGGCGGCTCGAGGTGTCGAGGGTGCCTTCGACGCCGGCCGAGAGAGTCAGCGACGGCAGGGCCTGCCAGCGGGCCTGGGTGCCGAGGCGCACGCGGTCGTCGATCTCGCGCGGATCGCCCTGCACGGGGAAGTCGCTGGCCCCGTGCTCGGGGCGCCACGGCAGCTGGCGCGTCACGAACAAACGCGGCGTCAGCGTCAGCGCTGGCGTCAGCGCGAGCGGGGCCTGCACGTCGAGAAACAGCGCCGGAAACAGCGTGCGTCCCGGCGTGGTCTGCACGGTGTCGTAGGCGGTGATGCCTTGCTGGCTGTAGCCATCGACGATCAAGCGAGCGCGCAGCCACGGCAGGCGGGCCGACGCGTTCACGAACAGCGAGCGGGCCTCTGAGGCCCCGCGCATCGAGCCGGTCTTGCCGCTGAGGTCGGTGACGTCGCGCAGGCTCTGTTGCCGCGTGCCGGCGTGGGCGCTGAACGAGAGGTCGAGGCCGCCAGCGACGTCGACGTGGTGTCCGCCCATGACGCCGGCGCCCTGGTTCAGAAACGGCGCGTCGGCAGCTGCCTGGCCGTAGTCGGCGGCGACGCCGACGTCGTCTCTGCGAGACTGGCCGCGCGTGATGATGTGAATGACCGTCAGCGAGGCGAAGCCGCCGAAGCGTGCCGAGCCGGGCCCGCGCAAGATCTCGACGCGCTCGACGTCGTCGATGGGGATGTGGTTGAACATGTACGACGAGCCGTAGGCGATGTCGTTGACCTCGACGTCGTCGACGAGGACGAGGATGCGTCCGTCAGACGCATAGAGTCCGCGAAACAGCCCGCCGACGACGCCGAAGACGTCGACGTGCAGATCGAAGCCGGGGATGAGCGGCAGCAGCTCGCCGACGTCGCGGGCGCCGATGCGCAGCATGTCTTCGCGGGTGACGACAGTCACGATGCCGGGCGCGTCGCGCAGCCGCGTCGTTCGCGTCGACGAAACGGTCGTCTCGCCGCTGAGCAGCTCGTCGAGCGAGACGTCTTCGATGGCGGCGATGTCTTTGTCGGCGGCGGCCGCCTGCAAGAGCAGAGAGAAGAGGGCGTCGATCATCGGTCTCCAACACGACCGGCGCCGTGGCGAGGTTGAGCGGCGAGATCTGTCATCGCAAGACCTCGGCGGTCGCCGAGCACCTGAACGAGGCCGGCGGAGTCGGCGCGGGCGACGACGGCGAGGGGCAGCCCCTGCACGTTGACGCCGTTGAGGC
>JANNAY010000129.1:0-7501 GCA_031384945.1 Deltaproteobacteria bacterium | reverse complement strand
TCGCCACGGCGAGCAGCAGCAGGTTCAACAGCACAAACCGCCAGGCGCGGCGGGCGACGAATTCTCCGAGGCGAAACAGCACGCAGCCAGCCTACTCGACGGTGACGGCAACGACGGCGCCGCTGACGACGGCGACCGCGGCGACGGCGTAGAGGCCGATGGCGGCGAAGGCGAAGCCGTCGGCAGCGTCGAAGGCGCCGCGGGCGTCTTTGGCTGGCAGCGCGAGGTCGTTGCTGGCCTTGACGAAGAGCGTTTGTCCCCAGAGGTCGCAGGCGACGCCGGCGCCGAGGGCGGCGACGCCGGCGCCGACGACGCTGAGGCCGATGGCTGTGCCGTTGCCGCCGGCTTCTTCGTCGTCTTCGGCGTCTTCGTCGGCGCCGGCGACGGTGAGGTCGACGACGAGGATGCGCAGGGGCTTCTCGCGGCTGGCGCCTTTGGCGGCGACGGCGTCGCGCACGAGCTTGGCGCCGAGCTTCTCGACGACGGGGCCGGCGGCGTCGAGGTTCTTCACGCGTTTGCTGCTGCGTCCGAGCGACCGCGCGCTCTCGGCGTCGAAGGTGGCGATGTGGACGACGAGCCCGTCGCCGAGCGGCGAGATCGAGCCGAAGACGACGACGCGGGCGTCCATGGCTTCGGCGAGCTCGCTGAGGCAGCTCTCGCCGGTCTTGCACGACGTCAATTGGCGGTCGGCCTCGACGTCGGCGGCCTTTTGCAGATCTTCGCGCGTGAGCACATCGACGCGGTCGTCGTTGGCGGCGGCGCCGGCCAGCAGCTGCGTCATCGACGCCAGCTCAGACTTCGTCGGCGTCGGCGCGGCCAGCAGCAAGAGCGCGAGGGCGATCATGGCAGGCGCACCTTCTCGACGCAGTGCAGCCCTGCCGACGTGAAGGCGAGCAACACGTGGTCGGCGTCCCACGCAGCGACGTGCGAGACCGTGATGTTGTCGGCGACGGCGACGTCGAGCACGCGCACGCGGGGCGCGGGCGTCACGCGCGCTGCGGTGGCGCTGATGGGCACCACCTCGAGGTCGTCGATGCTGAGGTCGACGGCGTTGCCGATGGCGACGACGACGGCGTCGGCGACGGCGACGACGTCTTGCACCTGGCGCTGCGGCGAGCCGAGCTCGAACGTGCCGAGCGCGTCGGGACCCACCGCGTTCGACACCGGCCCTTGCGCCGCGATGGCAGCGTTGATCTCGTCGTCGGTGAAGGCCTCGAGCTCGACGGTGCGGCTGTCGTTGTCGATGACCGTCCAGACCACCGCGCGGCCCGGCACGACGACGATGTGCCCCGGCGCGAGGATGGTGCCGATCTCGTACACGGGCTGGGGGTTCACGAAGAACGCGGTGTCGTCCTCGAACTGCGGCACGGCGTAGACGCCGCCGACGTCGGGGTCGGGAAAGCCGTCGATCTGCGCACCCGTGAACAGGAACTGCGAGTTGCTCGCGCCGCCGAAGGCCGCGACGTCGAAGCCGCTGATGGTGGTGATGGTTCGAACGGCGCCGTCGGCGCGGGCGACGCCGCCGTCGCCGGCGCCGTCAGACTCGGCGACGAGAAAGCTGCCGTCGAACGGCTCAAGAAACGGAAACGGTGTCGAGCCCGCGCCAAACGTCGACGGACGCGCGGGGTCGGCGCCAGCGTCGAGCGCCAACGTCGGAAACACGCCGAGCCGGTGAATGTGCATCGTGTCGTCGACCAGGGCGAAGACGCTGTTGCCGACGACGGCGAAGGCGTTGACGACGCCGCCTTCGAAGTCGACGTCGACGCCTTCGACGGCGACCGCGCCGTTGCGCAACGTCGGCGCCAACGTCTGGCTGCAAACGTCGCCGCCGCCCTCTCCCTCTCCTTCTCCTTCTCCTTCCTCTCCTTCGCCTTCGCCTTCCTCGCCTTCGCCTTCGCCTTCCTCGCCTTCGCCTTCCTCGCCTTCGCCCTCGCTCTGTGCGCCTTCGCCTTCGCCCTCATCGCCGCCACCGCCACCGCCACCGCAGCGGCCGGCGGTGCAGGAGACGCCGACATCGCAGTCGGCGTCGGCGCTGCAGCTGCGACCGTTCAACGACGGCCGCTCGCGCAAAAAGAAGCAGGCCGACGACGCAGCCACCAGCGACAGAACGATGAAAACGCGCACCACGACGTCACTGTGTTCACACGCGGTTGACGGCGAGAAGGGCCGGTGGTGTCGTCGACGTCACAGATGAAGCTGCGCGATGTGCCGGTGCTCCTCCGCCAATACCTGTTGGCGCGGTGGCGCTTTCGCCGGTTGCGCGGCGACGCCTTGCTGCGCCACCAAGAGCGGGCGGCGCGCGCGGCCTTTCAGTGGGCGCTCGACCACAGTCCATTTTGGCGACGGCAGGCGAAGGGCCTGAGCGCCGCGCAGTGGCGGCAGTGGCCGGTCGTCGACAAAGCCGCCGTCATGGCCGAATTCGATGACGTCAACACCGTCGGCATCAGCGCCGAAGAAGCCCTCGCAGTCGCGCTCAAGAGCGAAGAGACGCGCGACTTTTCGCCGAAGGTGCGCGGCTACACGGTGGTGTTGTCGTCGGGCACCAGCGGCCACCGCGGCATCTCGCTGGTCAGCGACGACGAGGCCGCCGGCTTCGCGGGCTTTGCCCTGGCGCGTTTGCTCGACGGCATGTCGTTGACGCGGCGGCACCGCGTGGCGTTCTTCTTGCGCGCCAACTCGAACATGAACGATGCGATTCAATCGCCGTTGATCGATTTTCGATACTTTGATTTGACGCTTTCGCGCGCGCAGATCGCAGAGCGCTTGAACGCGCTGCAGCCCGACATTCTGCTCGGACCGCCAGCGCTGCTGCAGATCGTGGCCGACCTCGTCGACGCCGGTGAGCTCGCCATCGCGCCGCAGTTCGTGCTCTCGGGGGCCGAGGTGCTCGAGCCGCAGGTGCGGGCGCGGCTCCAGACGATGTTTGGCGTGGTGGTGCGCGACATTTACCACACAAGTGAAGGTCCGATCGCGCTGTCGTGTCGCGAAGGCCGCCTGCACATTCAAGAAGACGCGGTCATCGTCGAGCTCGAGCCCGTCGGCGACGGACGCTTCACCCCGATCGTGTCGCAGGTCTTTCGCCGCACGCTGCCGCTGCTGCGCTACCGCATGAACGACGTCGTCGTGCTCGATGGCGTGCCGTGTCCGTGCGGCTCGGCGTTTCGCGTGTTGTCGGCCGTCGAGGGCCGCTGCGACGACGTCTTCTACGTCCAGCGCGTCGATGGATCGTTCAAGGGCGTGTTCCCCGATCAAATGCGCCGCGCGGTGCTCGAGACCGAGGGTGTGCGCGAGTACCGCGTCACGCAAGAGACACCGACGCGCATCGTCGTCCATGTCGACGGCGCTGCTGCGGGGCTGGCGACGCGCATGCAGCGGCTGCTCGGCGACGACGTCGAGGGCGTTGTCGTCGACGTCGTCGCGGGCGTCGTCGACGAGGCCGACAAGCGAAAGAAACGCGTGCGCGTGCGGCGGGCGTTCGCGCTGACGGCCGAGCAGCGCGCTCTGATTCGCTGACGCGTTAGCCTGCACGCCATGTCCAACTACAACGTGCGACCGGCCGCAGGTTTCCCCGCACGCTTCACGCCGACGACGCCGTTGCAGCTGCGCTTGCACGGCTCGCTGTGGTCGTGGCGCGCGCAGAGCTGGAGCGGCTTCGTCGACTTTCGCGAGCCCGGCACCTACTTCACGCACTGGGGCTTCGGCCGCTTCGACGTCGACGCCGACGACCGCACCGTGCGGATGCAGAACGGCTACGACCCCTTCTTCTTCGTGCTGCGCTTCGACGACGAGCTGCTCGGCTTTCGCTGCACCGACACCAACCACAGCGATCGCCCCATCGGCGACATGGTCTTTCACTACGGGCGGCAAGAGCTGCCGCCGCCGCGCCGGTGACCGCTCAAATCTTCGGGATGCGCAGCGTCTTGCTGATCATGGCGCTGCCGCTGACGGCGTAGATCAACGTCGCCCAATGCAGCGTCGGCCCGACGTCGATCTTGCCGAGGGGCAGCGCCTCACCGATCCACCCCTGCCACGCGCAGACCGCGAGCACGCCGACCAGCAACAGGCTCGACGGGATGGGCGTGCCTTCGAAGTACTTCACCTTGCCGCTCTCGTCGGCGAGCTCTTCGGCGGTGACGTTGAAGCGCGCGAGCCGCGAGATGCCGCAGCACATGAAGTACAAGAGGATGACGACGTCGAGCGCGCCGCGCATGCCGAGCGCGAAGCCGAGCGCAGCGGGCGCCATGCCGAACGAGATGACGTCGGCGAGGCTGTCGAGGTCGGCGCCCAGCGGCGATGCGTTGTGCCGCCAGCGGGCGACGCGGCCGTCGGCGGCGTCGAAGACCAGCGCCAACGGCAAGAGCACGAACGCCGTCCACATCCAGTGGCTCTCGTGGGTCACGAGGTACTGCATGAGCGCGATGATGGCGCCGGCGCCGCAGCACCCGTTGAGCAGGGTGATGACATCGGCAGCGACGAAGGTGCGGATCATCGAGAAGTGGCGGCGCGGTTCCATGGCAGCGACCTAGGGTCAGAGGGGAACGCGGGCCACCGTTTCGCCGTCAGCCGCGCCAGTGCCAGCGTTGGCGACGCTGCTGCAGTTCTCGCCGGTGGTCTGGAAGCCCTGGGCGTCGCAATGCATGTGCTCGGCTGCGCAGCTGAGCTGTGCCGTGCGCGCGACGATTTCGTCGTCGCTGCGCCCTGGCGGCACCACATTGCACTGCGCGAAGTCTTGCTGGGTCGGCGAGCATTCCAGTTGGTTCAGACGCGCGATAAAGGCGACGCAGGCCTGCCGTTCGTCCTCGAGAAGAGCGGTCCGATCTGGCTCCCCGCAGCCCGCGACGAGCGCGACGAAGAGGGCGAAGGCCGGCGGCCCTCGCCACCGGCCGGCGGCCAATGCCACTGACCAGGAAGAGACGGCTCTCACTTCTGGACGACGTCCCACTTCGGCCGCTTCCACGAGGCGCGAAAGGCGTCGACGTCGGCGAAGACCGCGCTCTTGCCCTTCTCGGTGCCGTCGAGGAACCACGCGAAGGTCAGCTGCTCGTCTTTGGTGCCGAGCTGCTGATCGAAGGTGCGGACGATGGAGTTCGGGCCGAGGGCCATGCGGCCGACGACCTTCTCGAGGCCGAGCTTGATGCCCGGCATCGCCTCTCTGGGCTCGTAGGCTTTAAAGACAAGCTCAGAGCAGACGAGCGTCGCATCGGTATAAAAGTCAAAGTCGAAGTCGTAGGGGCGGCCAGCGTATCCAAAAGCGCGGTCGATGGCCTTGGCCTTCTCGAGCTTGCTGAGCTTGGGGCGCATGGCGGCCACGTAGTCGGCGCGGATGCTCTCTTCGGCAGCGTTGAAGCTGACGCCCTCAGAGATGGCCTCGAGGATGCGGCGCGGGTTGCCTTCGTGGTCGGGGACCATGTATTTCTTCCACGCCTCGGTGTGCTTTTCTTGTAGGTATTGGGTGAACGGCTTACCGAAGGCTTTGTCAAGCTCTGGGTCTTTCGACCACGCGGCCAATTCTTCAGGTGAGCCGAGCCAGAGGGCGGCGTGGGGCCAGAAGCCCGGCAGGCCGACGTTGCTGAGGTACCAGTTGCGGCGTTCGACGATGATGTCGCCGGGCTCGCTCTTCTTCTCTGCCTCGCGCACCTGATCGAGCGAGATGAGCATCGTGTTGATGCGCAAGACCTTGGTGTCACCGAGCCACTCGGCGGTCTCGGCCTGCACCGGAAACCAGGCGGCGTGGGCGACGTCGACGCCGATGTCGAGGGTGTTGCCGCCGAAGAGCTCGACCGACTTCGCCGTCAGCTGCGTCTTGATCAGCGAGTAGCGCTCTTCGAGGCGCTCGAGCACGAAGTCCCAGACCTTGTCGTCTTTGCGCAGCACGTTGTTCGCGGGCGTCAGCACCTTCACGTACTGGTGCGCGGTCAGCGTCTTGGCGACGTCTTCGACGTGGACGACGGCCCACTTCAAGCGGCCGTAGGCGCCGGCGGGCACGCCGTGTTCGATGCTGCCTTCGTCAAAGAGCTTCTCGAACTGCGGCTTGTTGATGGTGTGATCGATGAGCGCGAGCGCGAGCGCGTGCTTCTCGAGGTAGGCGGCGAAGCCGAGGTCGAAGTGGCGCGCGTGCCGCTCGGGCTCGGTGACGAGGTTCAGCTTCCAAAACTCGAGGTGAAACCGGGCCAGCGCGTCGAGCGCAAACGTGTGGTCGAGCACGTCGGCGAACAACGTCAGCGCCTGGTCGCGCTCATCGGCGGTCAGCGCCTGCTCGCCGGGGCGGTCCCACAGCGCTTTTTGGCCTTCGATGTCGGCGGAGAGGCGGTTGGTGGCGGCGACCATGCGGCGAAAGCGCTCGGCGTCTTTCTGGGCGCGCTCGTCGAGCTCGGCCTTGCTGAAGTCAGAGAACTTCACCCGCCGCGTCGCCTCTTCCTGCGCTGTCGTCGTCGTCGTCGTCGTCTCCGTCTTCTTCGGCGGGCAGCCGGTCGCGAAGAACACGGCAGCACAAACGGCGAGGGGGAGCGAGCGACGCAGCATGGTGCGGAGATTCCTCGACGACGACGGCCCCTGACAAGTGACCGCGTGTGTGACAACGAATCACCTGTGCTGCCGCTGCCGCCGTCCTCGAACCGACCGTTTCTCCTCGACGCTGCGCCCCCCCAAGGCGCACCGCGTCGTGGATCCGCGCTGCTGCTGCACGGGTACACCGGCTCGCCGTACGAGGTGTTGACGACGGCGCACGCCCTCGCCGCCCGCGGCTTCACCTGCCGTGGTCCTCTGCTGCGCGGGCACGGCCACGACCCCGCCGCCCTCAACCGCGTCAGCGCCGACGACTGGCTCGACGACGCTGTCGCCGCCTACGACGCCCTCGACAACGACGGCGACGCAGACGGCTCCCGCGTCGTCGTCGGCTGCTCGATGGGCGGCTTGTTGGCGCTGAAGCTGTCGCTGCTGCGCAAGGTCGACGCGCTGGTGTTGTTGGCGCCGGCGCTGCGCTTTCACCCCGCGGTGTATGTCGGCGTCGCCGGGCTCACCGCCGGCTTGTGGCGCGTGCGGCCCTTCATTGCCAAAGAGGGCCCCGGCGGCGACGTCGGCGCAGAAGACGGCAAGCAGAACAACCCGACCTACAAAGTGTTGCCCACCCGCGGTCTCGTCGAGCTGTGGCGCTTGCAGCTCGAGACCGAGAAGCTCTTGAAGCAAGTCACGGTCCCGCTGTGCACGATCCACGGCAACCGCGACCGCACCATCGCGCCGTCGTCGTCGTCGGTGATCGCTTCGGCGGTGTCGTCGCCGGTGGTCGAGCACCACCGGTTGGCGCGCACGCAGCATCTGGTGGCCCTCGACAGCGAGCGCGACGTCGCCAACGCCCTCGCCGTCGCGTTCGTCGAGGCCACGCTGGCGTCGGCGGCGTCGACGAAGAAGGCGGCATGAGCGACCCGACCAGCGTCGCCGTCGCAGAAGACCCCCAGCCCCGAATTTCGGGGAGGGGACGTCGGGCCGCGCTGCGCGCAGGCTC
>JANNAY010000120.1:0-1736 GCA_031384945.1 Deltaproteobacteria bacterium | reverse complement strand
ACTGCGGCAGCGCCGGCCGCGTCTGCGACGCCATCGCCGAAGGCAACGCCTGCATCAACGGCGGCTGCACCTGCGACGCCGCCGAAGACTGCATCGACGGCGTCAACGTCGACGCCTGCGCCTTCGTCGCCGGCGAAGCCGGCGCCCGCTGCGTGTGCGACGGCTACACCAAGGCCGGCCTCGCCGCCTCGTGCCCGATGGAGCTCGAGTGCGTCGCCGCCGGTTGCGTGCTCGAAGGCAACACCTTCGCCACCGAAGAAGCCCTCGTCGCCGACCTCGCCGCCCGCTGATCAGCGAGTGGTGTAGTTTTTATCGAGCCACGTCTTGTACGAGCCAGATTTTACATTCTGGATCCACTTGTCGTTCGACAAATACCAACGAACGGTCTCGCGCAAGCCGCCGGCGAAGTCATGCTTCGGAACCCAGCCCAGCTCGCGCTCGATCTTGCTGCAGTCGATGGCGTAGCGGCGGTCGTGGCCGGGGCGGTCTTTGACGAAGGTGATCAGCTGCTTGAGGTCGGCCACCGGGCGCTTGGCCTCTTCGGCCACGACGTCGATCAGCTTGTTGAGCAGGTCGAGGTTCTTCCACTCGTTGCGGCCGCCGACGTTGTAGTTGGCGCCGTCTGCGCCCTTCTGCAAGATCAGCCAGATGGCCTCGGCGTGGTCTTCAACATAGAGCCAATCGCGGATGTTCTGGCCGTCGCCATAGACAGGCAACGGCTTACCGTCGAGGCAATTGAGAATCATCAGTGGGATGAGCTTCTCAGGGAAATGGTAGGGACCATAGTTGTTGCTGCAGTTCGAGAGCGTCGTCGGCAGGTGGTACGTGTGCGCGTACGCCGAGACGAGATGGTCGCTGGCGGCCTTTGACGCCGAGTACGGCGAGCGCGGGTCGTAGGCGGTCTCTTCGGTGAAGAAGCCGTCGTCGCCGAGCGAGCCGAAGACCTCGTCGGTGCTGACGTGGTGAAAGTGCACGCGGTGGTTCTTCACGGCCGCGGCCCGCACGGCCTCGAGCAGCGAGAAGGTGCCCATGATGTTGGTCTCGAGAAAGTCGCGCGGCCCGTGGATCGATCGATCGACGTGCGACTCGGCGGCGAAGTGAACGACGGCGTCGACGGCGTGGTCGGCCAGCAGCTTGTCGATCAGCGGCTGGTCTTTGATGTCGCCCTTCACGAACGTGTAGCGCGCAGCGTCTGAACCGGTCGGCACGTGGCCCTCGAGGTTCTCGGGATTGCCGGCGTAGGTGAGGGCGTCGAGGTTGACGATTTTACCCTTGAACGCTGGATCTTTGAAGACATGGCGAATGAACGCCGATCCGATGAAGCCAGCGCCGCCAGTGACCAGGAGAGTGTCGAGCTTTCGCACGTCAGAGCCCATCTTCAAGTGTACAATGTTTTCAAGAGTTCATCGAGCAGCGGCGCGGTCTTGTCGCGCTGCGAGACCACCTGCGCATCGCCCTTGATGGGCCAGTCGATGCCCACCGACGGATCGTCGTAGCGAAAGCCCGTCTCGGTCGTCGGGTCGTAGAGCGAGGTGACTTTGTAGCAGACGTCGGCGACGTCGCTGACGACGCAGAAGCCGTGGGCGAAGCCAACGGGGATGTAGAGCATCTCGCTCTTCACATCGTCGAGCGTGACCGCGTAGTGCTGGCGAAAGGTCTTCGACCACGGACGCACGTCGACGACGACGTCGACGATGCAGCCGCGGGCGCAGCGGATGAGCTTGGCTTGTCCAGGA
>JANNAY010000092.1:0-3953 GCA_031384945.1 Deltaproteobacteria bacterium | reverse complement strand
GCCGCGGCGCCCACCGCGTGCACGGCGGACTCGTCGTGCGCGGGCAACACCTCGAAGACGCCGCCGCGGTCCTCGCCAACGACGACGTCGAATTCACCTTGTCCGTTGTGTCTGCCGATGGAGGCTCCATGCGCCTGGCATTGCCCGAGGGCCTCGTGCCCGGGCTCTTCACGCTCACCCTCGCCAGCGCCGCTGGCGTCGCCGCGGCCGACGTCTTCGTCGTGCAGGGCGAGCCCGCGCCGCCGCCGGCGTTCCGCGTCGTCCCCGTCGTCGACGTTGGCGTCTGCGCCAACGGCGGCACGCGCTTCTTGTTCGGCGCCGACGACGACTTCAGCGGCGTCCTCGACGACGGCGAGGTCGACGGCGCCAGCGTCAGCTGCAACGGCAAAGACGGCTTCAACGGCTTGAACGGACGCGACGGCTTCGACGGCGCCAACGGCGTCGACGGCGCCGCGGGACCACAAGGCATTCAAGGCGAACAAGGCGTGCCTGGCGACAGCGCCCTCGTCTGCGCCGACGGCAGCTGCGTGCTCGCCGCCAACCTCGTCGTCGGCGGCAGCGTC
Organism: Deltaproteobacteria bacterium; assembly: GCA_031384945.1. Classification (GTDB taxonomy): domain Bacteria; phylum Myxococcota; class UBA727; order UBA727; family VGSZ01; genus VGSZ01. Next base: position 3,390 of record JANNAY010000092.1, on the reverse strand, counting down.
AGCGTCGCAGGCGCAGTCGACGTCGGCGGCGCCCTCGTCGTCGACGGCGACGCCCTCTTCGGCGGCCTCCTCGACGCAGGCAGCGTCGTCGCCGACAACGTCGCGGCCGGCGTCGCGATGAGCGTCCGCGGGCGGCCGGTCGGCGCGTTCTTGCCTGCCAGCGTCGTCGTCGCGGCGACGACCGAGGCTGAGCTGCGGCAGCGCCTCGAAGAGATCGACGGCGTCACCATTCCCAACGGCGTCGCCTACGTGATCGTGATGCCGGTCGCCGCCATCACCCTCACCGGACCGCTCGTCGTCGATCACCCCGACGGTGCCCGCATCACCATCGTCGGCGGGCTGGCGCCGCCCACGCGCACGACGCTCGCCTGCAACAGCACCGGCGTCGTCGTCGGCGGCGGCGGCCTCGCCAACCTCAACAACGTCGAGCTCGTCGGACCGGGCGTCAACGTCGCCAGCGCAGGCATGCAGGTGGAGTCATCGAGGGCCTTCGTCGGCGCCAACGTCGTCGCCCGCAACTTCAACGTCGGCTTCGTCGCTGCAAACGGCGCTGCCTTGAGCTTCGCCGCCGGCGCCACCGCCACGCTCAACGGCGCCCACGGCTTCTTGGCCGTCAACAACGCCGTCATCAACGCAGTCGGCACGCGCAGCATCTCGAACACCAACGGCTACTTCGCGACGCTGCAGTCGACGATCATCGCCACGCAGGCGACGGCGCAGCTCAACTCGAGCACCGGCCTCACAGCCATCAGCAGCGCCCTCGTGCAGTTCAACGGCGCCGTCGTCACCAACAACGGCATTCACGGCGTGCTGGTGCAAGAGGACAGCTACGGCGTCGGCGGGCTCTGCCAGTTGACGACGAACCACACCGTCAACGCCGCCGGCTTCGACGCCATCGCCACCGGCGGCTCGTTGATCTCACTCGGCGGCTGCACCGGCGCTCCGCCCCCGACCGTGAGCGGCAACGTCGTCCCCTGAACGAAAAGACCCCCGCCGAGGGCAGGGGTCTTTGCGAGCGGTCTGTTGAGACAGCGTCGACGGCTCAGCCGCCGAGCATGTCGCGCAGGCTCTTCTTGTTGAGCGACTTGAGGGCGCGCGTGGAGATCTTCACGCGGATCCAGCGCTTGGACTCAACGTCGAAGATGCGCTTCGACTGGATGTTCGCCTGGAAGCGCTTGGGTGACTTGATGTTGGAGTGGGAGATCTTGCTGCCGTTCATCCAACGTTTGCCGGAAACTTCACACACCGCCATGGCCTGCTCCTGTCGACATCCGTCGAGATGGGTTGATCGAGTTCGCGAGTAGCAGACGACGCCGGCGTTGCAACAGGGTCGTCGAGAGAGGTGAGCCTATTTGTTCTTCGAGAGGATCTCGCGGACCTTGTCGGCGTCGGCCGCCGTCGGGTTCAGCTCGAGATACTTCTTGTAGTGCTTGGTCGCCTGCGTGTTGTCGCGCAGCCGCGCGTAGCTGATGCCCAGGTTGCGGTGGATGCGCGGATCGGCACCGTTGACCTTCTCGAGCTCTTTGAGAAGCGGCACGGCCTCTTTGAAGTCGCCCTTCATGATGGCCTGTTGTGCCTCGCGCAGCTGACCCTCGAAGTCGACCTCTTTCTCTTTCTTCTTCGACGTCGACTTCGGCGTGTCGGTCTTCGTCGGCGTCAGCTCGACCGGCTCGAGCGGTGGCTCGAGCGGCGGCGGCGTCACCTCTGTCGGCGGCGTCTTCTCGGTCGTCGGCGTCGAAGGCGGCGTCGAAGGCGGCGTCGGCGACGGATCAGGCGTCGTCGGCAGCGCCCCCACCGGCGTCGGATCGACCGGCGTGCCCGAAGAAGGCGGCGTCGGCGTCGGATCGGTCGGCATGTCTTTGCCGCCGGTGACGACGACGACGGCCAAGATGACGACGACGATGGCCATGCCAGCGAGCACCGCGTACAGCGCGATGGGCTTCTTCGTGACCGTCGGTGGCTCGCCCTCGGCGGCACGCGGCGCCCGCAGCGGGCTGGTGACGTTCACTGTCTGCGCAGAGTCGTCGTAGGCGTCGTCGCCCTGGGCATCTTGGATGCGCGAGCGTTCGATCTCTTCAGGCGAGACGGCGAAGCGCTCGCCGACGGGGACGAAGCGCAGCTTGAGGCGGCCGAGCTCGATGACGTCGCCGCCCTTCAAGACCTGCTGCTCGCACTCTTCGCCGTTGACGAGCACGCCGTTGGCGCTCTTGAGGTCGAGGATGCGCACGCGCTCGCCTTCGCGCACCAGCTTGGCGTGGTTGCGCGAGACCGAGCGGTGCTCGAGGACGATGTCGTTGTCGTCGGTGCGGCCGAGCACGTTCTCCATCGCTTTGAGCGGAAACGTGCTGCCGGAGAAGATCGTGTTGAGCACGACCAGGCGCGGGATGCTGAGGTCGTCGGCTGGGTTCACCGCCGACGGCGCGGCCCGCAGCTGTTCTGTCTCTTCAGCCGCCCGCCGCGGCTTGGGCTGCGGCGGCTGCGATGTTGGCGACAGGGCCGGCGACAGGGCCGGCGACGGCATCGGCATGTCTTGCGTGGGCTCGTGCAGTCCAGGCGGCGCGATGCCGCCGAGGGGCACATTGGCGACGGGCTGGCGGGCAGTGGGCTCGAGGTCACCGGGGCCAAACATCGGCTGCGGCGGCGGACCTGCGGGGCGCGGCGGCGACGCCGTGCCTGGCGGTGGCGGCCACGACTGCGCCTCACCGAGGGACTGCGGCGGCGGCACCGTTTGCCCGCCCTGGCTCGCCAGCGACTGCAGGTGCTGCAGGTCGAGACGCTCGGTGTCGCCAGCGCCGTCGGCGAAGCCGCCGCCGGCGGGCATGTGCGGCATCGTGTCTTCTTGCGTCGGGTGCACCGACGGCGAGCCAGCGCCGGCCGGGGGGTCCCAGCGCTGCGTGTCGCCTTCAAATTCGTCGCCAGCGAGGGGCGCGTTGTCTTGCAGCGCGCCGGCCTTCGAGCCGACCGGACCCACTGCCACCTGTGCCGCCGCTTTCGCGGCCTGCGCCGCGCGCAACTCGAGGTGGTAGTCGCCGATCTCGATGACGTCGCCGGCGGTGACGAGCACCTTGCCGGCGATGCGGTCGCCGTTCAGCTTGACGCCGTTGAAGCTCGAGAGGTCTTCGACGAGCACCCCGGTGGGCTGCCGTTCGAGTTTTGCGTGGAAGCGAGAGACGTTTCGCTCGGTGAGGCGGATCGTGTTCCCCTCTTTGCGGCCGATCGTGATGACGTCCTTCGCAAAGGGCACGACGATCTGCTTGCCCGCGTCGTCTTCGATGATGAGGCTGAAGCTCGCGGCCATTCCCGTCGTGTCCTCGTCAGAGAGTGCCCGCTCATCGAGAAGCCGGGGCGATGCAGCGGGCATCATAGGTCGCCGTCGTGGGCGAAAGCCAA
>JANNAY010000053.1:0-4077 GCA_031384945.1 Deltaproteobacteria bacterium | reverse complement strand
GTCGTGGTGGCGGCGCGCGCCCTCGAGCAGCGCCTGCGCGCGTGGCGTGGTCGCGCGTTGCGCGACGCGATCGAGCACGTCGGGGCGCAGGCGCACGCGCTTGTCGACCACCCGCAGCCAATCGGGCAGCGACGTGCCGGCGACGCGGTAGGCGACGAATTCGTCGTCGTCGTTGAAGACGTAGGGGACGGCGTGCGCGAGGTAGTTCACGCGGGCCTTTCGGGGGAGCAGTCCGTGATCGCGCTCAGCGGCCGACGTTCTTTCGCATCTCGCTCTTCTGTCCGACGAGCAGCCCTTGTGCGTCGAAGATGAAGACCTCGGCGGTCTCGGTCTCGCCGAAGACCGAGCCGGCCTGGCGCACGTAGAGCCAGTTCTTGCCGCCGACGTCGTTGTCTTCGGTGGCGCCGGGCATGCCCTGGTTTCGCTGCGTGGTGTTCTGCGCCACCGACATCGTCGACGGACCCGACACCGACGGGTCGCGCTTGCCGCAGCCCGGCGGCCCGGGCATCTCGTGCGGCATCTTCACGGGACCGCAGCCCGCCCCGACAAAGGAGGCGGAGCAGACGGCGAAGAAGCAGGCGACGACGACGACGACGGAAGAGCGCATGCCGTGGCTTAGCACTCCGCGCGCCTTGCGCGCCCGCTGAGTTGACACGCCCCATGCCCTCTCCTACGTTCAAACCCGTCGATTGACATTTTTGTCAATCGCGACCTTCGCCCGCCCTTCTCAGGAGAGCTTCATGTCGACCACCACCGTTTTCGAAGAGATGAACGCCCGCATCACCGCCGAGAAGGCGAAGAAGATCAACAGCACGTACCTCTTCGACATCGGCGGCGAAGACGGCGGCAAGTGGTTCGCCGACCTCACCAAAGAAGCCGGCCCGTACATCGAGAAGAAAGACGCCGAGGCCAAGTGCACCATCACCGTGCCCAAGGCTGAAGATTGGGTCGCCATCGCCACGGGCAAGATGAACCCGACGTCGGCGTTCATGCAGGGCAAGATCAAGGTCAAGGGCGACATGTCGCTCGCCATGAAGTTGCAGACGCTCCTCGCCTGAGCTGCCTGTCACGACGAGCCGGAGCGTCCGCACAGTCGGAGCGCTCCGGTTTCTTTTTGTGTCGTCGACGAATTCTTCTGCTGCTTCTTCTGCGAGGCCCGTGATGCTTCCTCTCGAAGGTGTGCGCGTTCTCGACTTGTCGCGCTTGCTGCCAGGACCGTTCTGCACGCAGCTGCTCGTCGACCTCGGCGCTGACGTCATCAAGGTCGAAGACGTCGAAGGCGGCGACTACTTGCGCTGGACGCCGCCGCTGCTCGACGACGGCACCTCGGTGCTCTTTCACTGCTTGAACCGCGGCAAGCGCAGCGTGACTGTGGATTTGAAGTCCGCAGCGGGAAAATCATCGTTGCGCAAATTGTTGGCCACGGCCGACGTCGTCGTCGAGAGCTTTCGCCCGGGTGTCATGGAAAAGCTGGGATTCGCGCCCGCTTCGTTGTTGGCTGAATTTCCCCGTCTCGTCGTGTGCTCGATCAGCGGGTACGGGCAGAAGGGTCCGCTGCGGCTGCGCGCCGGTCACGACATCAACTACGTCGCCCGCGCCGGCGCCTACGCGTTGATGAAGGCGCCTGTGGTGTTGCCCGTGCAGGTCGCCGACCTCGCTGGCGGTGCGTGGCCGGCGGCCATGCAGATTTGTGCGGCGCTCGTCGGGCGCGGAAGAACCGGGCAGGGCCGCGTCATCGACGTCAGCATGCGCGACGGTGTGGTCGGCCTGATGTCGATGATGTTGGCGCGCACGCTGGTCGGCGACGACATCGACGGCGGCAAGGATTTGTTGGTCGGCGCCGTCCCCTGCTACGGCGTCTACGCCAGCGCCGACGGCTTCGTCTCTGTCGGATCGCTCGAGCCGAAATTCTGGAGCGCGTTTTGCGACGCCATCGCGCAGCCCGAGCTCAAGGACCAGAGCTTCGACGAGGCGGCGCGGGCGACGGTGGCGTCGACGTTGGCGCAGAAGACGACGGCGGAGTGGGTGGCTGTCTTCGCCAACTTCGACTGCTGCGTCGAGCCCGTGCTGTCGAGCAAAGAGGCCCTCGCCGAAGCCCGCGTCGTCAACGTCGCCATCGGATCGGCGCAGGCTGGCCGCGTCTACGGCTTCGCCAACCTCGGCGTCGATGCCCCCGGCGACACGCGCCCGGCGCCGAAGTTGGGCGAGCACAACGGCGAGCTGCTCTGAGCTGCTCTGACGACCGCGTCGGGTTGATCTGCCGAGCCGTCGTCGTCGAATGTGCGCGCCATGTTGACGCTCGCGCTCACCCTCGCCGCCTTTTCGCTCGTCGATCCCGTGCCTGCCGACAAGATGCGTGACCTCGCCACCGATCGTCCTGATCTCACCGAGGGGCCGTTCACCGTCGACGCCGGCCACCTGCAGCTCGAGATGGACGCCGTGGTCGCCAGCCTCGAAGGCGACTTCGCTGGCGCCACCTTCGCCGGCCTCAACGCCCGCGTCGGCCTCACCGACGCCGTCGACGTTCACGTCATCGTGCCCACCCTCGGCGTCGCATACGTCGGCGACGAAGGACCGCTCTCGTCGTTCGGCGATCTCACGCTGCGGCTGAAGTGGAACCTGTTTGGCAACGCCGACGGCGACGTCGCGGTCGCGCTGCTGCCCTACCTCGTGGTGCCGGGCGACTTTCGCACCACGGGTGGGCTCATCGTGCCGGTGAACTTCAACCTGCCGTTGGGTTTCGCCCTCGGCGCCATGGTGCAAGCCGAGGTGCTGCGCATCGCCAGCCGGCGTGGCGAGGTGATCGCGCCCGACATCGTGGTGTCGGCGTCGGCGTCGCACGCCATCGTCGGCGGCGTCGGCGCCTATCTCGAGGTGCTGTTCGAGGGCGCTGACTTCGGCACGATCGAGAGCTGGGCCAGCGCCGGCACGACGTGGCAGCCCGCTGCTGATCTGCAATTCGACCTCGGCGCGCGTGTGCGCAACGACCAGGGCGTCGGCGCCCGCTTCGAAGGATTCGCCGGCTTGGCCGTGCGACGTTGACGTTCACGTCGGGGGCATCGTCTCTCTGACGCCGAACCAGCGGCCGAGCACGCGCGTGTGCAGATCGAACGCGAGCACGGTGGGCACGGTGACGACGACGCGCTCGGTGATCTCGTCGCTGGGCGAAAACGCTGACAACGACGACGACGACAGCCGAGGGTGGGTCGCGAACACCAAGAGCGTGTTGGGCGCGCTGTGCACGTCGAGCAGCTTGATGTCGTCGGCGTCGATGCGAATCTGCGTCTCTTCCAGCAGCTCGCGGGCGGCCGCCTGCTGCCACGTTTCGCCGAAGTCGACGTAGCCGCCGGGCAGGGCGAGCTGTCCGCGTCCGTCGATCAAGCCGCGGCGGATGCAGAGGACGCCGTCGTCGACGGGGAGCAGCAAGACCGCGACGGGCGTGGGGTTGCGGTACGTCGTCTGCTCGCAGGCCGCGCAGTGCCGCGGCCAGACGTCAGCGGCGTAGGCGGCGCCGCAGAAGTGGCAGTGAGAATTTCGCTTCGGTGTCGTCGTCGTGGTCATCGCAGGGGCTCCAACAATCCAGGAAGCAAACGGTCAGAGAGGCGCACGCGCTCTTGGACGGCGTTGAGCGCGCGCTTGTGAAACGACACCTCGAAGCGTCGGCGCATCAAGAGCGCGAAGTCGCGGTCGGCGCCGTACTCGTTGACAACGTCGTCGACGCTGGCGCCGACGTCGCAGAGCAAGAAGGCGAAGACGTCTTGTTCGTCGAGTGAGGCGCCGAGCTCGCCTTCGTGGGTCTGGCCGGGAAAGTACCCGGTCGACGGTGGCGCCTTTTTGATGCTGTCTGGAATGTCGAGCACGTCGGCGAGAAAGTAGACGTCGGTCTTGTACATCTCGTCGAGGACGCCGAAGTCATACGAGATCGGTGTGCCGAATTTCGTTGAATAGCCCTGGCAGAATTCGGTGCGATTTCCGGTGCCAAGGATGCGCCCGCGAATGGCCCGCTGCAGGTCGTAGAGCACGCCGATGCGCACGCGCGATCCGAAGTTGCCGCCGCGCATGCGCTGCTCGCGCGAC
>JANNAY010000040.1:0-1896 GCA_031384945.1 Deltaproteobacteria bacterium | reverse complement strand
AAGGATGCCTGTTCTTGGCTCACTTCGGGGAAGTACTCGGTGACGAGGCCTCCTCTCTGAGCCCACGACGCCGACCGCCGTGGAGCGGGGCCCGCGATGGGTCCCCGGCCCGGTGAGCCGGTGAGGCATCCGATGCCCCATGAGTGATGGTGATCTGTTCATCGCTCTGGTCTTCGATTTGCCGCCCCGACGTCGACGATTGGTGCGTGTGTGTCTGCTCCTTCCCTCGCTGCCCAGCGAGTGAGGTCCTGAATGCAACCCCCTGATTCCCTGCTTCGCGCCGATGGTCCGCTCGTCAAAGAGATGGCCGAGCTCGAGACCGCGCCGACGCCGTCGTTGGCGAAGATCGCCGAGAGCGAGCGCGAGAAGCGCAAGGTCGAGCAAGCCGCGCGCGTGAAGCGCCAGAGCGACATCGACGAGGCCGGTGGCATCGAGAAGTGGGTGCAGGCCCGCCTCACGGCCCTCGGCGTCTACGTCGCCGAAGATCCGTCGACGCTGACGGATGCGCAGAAGAAAACGTACAAAGAACGCAAGAAAGCCGAGGCGGTCGAGAAGAAGCGACTGCGTCGTGAAGCGTGGGAAGCGTATCACGCAACCCACATCAACCATCTTGGTTCCGCTGTCTTCTTCAACGACCTCGTCGACATCGACCGGTTCGATATTGAACGCCGCGAAGACCGCGCCAAAGACCTGGGTCTGCCCGACTGGTCGAACCCGCAGAAGCTGGCGACGGCCCTCGGCGTTTCCATCTCGAAGCTGCGCTGGCTCGCCTACCACAAAGACGTCGACACCGGCTCGCACTACGTCCGCTTCACCATCCCCAAGCGCGATGGTTCTCCTCGTCAAATCACGGCGCCGAAGCCTGAGCTCAAGCGCATCCAACGCTTCTTGCTCGACAACCTGTTGGACCGTTTGACGGTGCACAGCGCTGCCCACGGCTTCGTCAGCAACAAGAGCATCCAGACCAACGCCATGGTGCACGCCGGCGCTGACGTCGTCGTCAAGGTCGACATCAAAGACTTCTTTCCCACCATCACGCTGCCGCGCGTGAAGGGCCTGCTGCGCAAGGCCGGCATGGGCGAGCAGGTGGCGACCCTCGTCGCGCTGCTCGTGACCGAGTCTCCGCGGGACGTCGTCGATTTCCGCGGCGAGACCCTCTACGTCGCCACCGGCGCCCGCGCCTTGCCGCAGGGGTCGCCAGCGTCGCCGATGATCACCAACGCGCTGTGCGTGCGCCTCGACAAGCGCATGGCCGGCCTCGCGAAGCGCCTGGGCTTTACGTACACGCGCTACGCCGACGATCTGACGTTCTCGACGAAGAAGCCGACGACGGCGTCGACGCCGGTGGGGACGCTCTTGCACGGCGTGAAGCTCGTGCTCGCCGGCGAAGGCTTCGTCGCCAACGACAAGAAGACCACCGTGATGGGCGGCGGCACGCGCCAGGTCGTCACCGGCCTCGTCATCAACAAGCGTCCTGAGGGCACGGCTCAGCAGAACGTCGCGGCGACCCGTGTGCCGCGCGAGGTGGTGCGCACGCTGCGCGCGGCCATCCACAACCGCCAGAAGGGCAAACCCGGCAAAGAGGGCGAGTCGCTCGCCCATTTGCGTGGCCTCGCCGCCTTTGTCTTCCAGAGCGACCCTTTGAAGGGCCGTGATTTCTTGAACCAGCTCGACGCCCTCGACGCGTCGGCGAAAAACTAATCAAAGAGAGAAGGAGCACGCACACACGAATCAAAGTCTTTGAGAGAATCGGAGTGGCGGTGTCTTCAGCCGTTCTGCCTCGCGCAGAAGATCGATGTTGCGTCGATCTGGAAACACGCCCGACAACCTCCGCAAGGATGCTTGTTCTTGGCTCACTTCGGGGGAGTACTCGCGCGCGAGGCCTCCTCTCTGAGC
>JANNAY010000020.1:0-1544 GCA_031384945.1 Deltaproteobacteria bacterium | reverse complement strand
ACAAGACGGCCTACGAGTCGAAGGGCGGCACGCTCGACGAAGAGATCGCAAAGGCCAACGAGCACAAAGGCGAGATCGACAAGCTCTCGAAAGACGCAGTGCAGACAAAGAAGCAGTCTGGCCTCGGCGTGAAATACAAAGGCTAACCGCCGTTGAGGCCGTCTACGACGTCGACGAGGTCGCCGTGGTCGACGAAGTCGACAGCCACGACGTTGGCGACCCGGGCCCTCGTGTCCTGACAGCGCCGGACGCGGTCGTCGAGCACGGCAGCTGCGTTGGCGACGTCGGCTTTGTCTTCGGCGGGGACCGGACCCAAGAAGTGGTTCACCAAGAACAACGGATCACCGACGGCGCCGCGGTTCAGGTCGCACGACGGCGGCGCCTGCAGCTCTTCGAGTGAGTCCTGCGCGAACGGCGTGTCGCTGTAGAGCTCGAACATCGAGAGGAACCACGGGCGGGTCTCGGCGGCGGCCTCGGCGGTCATGAACACCCGCGTCTTGTTGTCGATCAAATCGCCGAGGATGGGGAACGAAACACCATCGAACTCGAAGAGCTCGTCTCTCAATCCCGCGGCGACAAAGGCGGCCTCGGTGTCGTCGACGCTGGCGGCGTCTTGCACCAACAACTGCACGACATTGTCGGGGTTCTCGCCGAGGAAATCTCTGACACGCACGAGCCAGTCTTTGAGCAACACGGCGCCGAGGTCGCACGAGTTGTGACAGAGCCGCACGCCATCGCCGGGGGCATCGACGTCGGGCGCCTTCGTGTCGATCAAGAAAGCGCGGATGCCGAAGCGCAGCTGCCCTGAGATGGCGAGCGATTGGTTTGGCCCGAGAACGGCGTCTTCGCGCTACGACATCGCGTTGTGTGCGCCGGCGAAGACGACGTCGTCGAGGCCGCGGTCGCAGAGGGCGGCGCTGCCGTTGCACAACCGGGGTTGTGAATCAGCGGGAGACGGATCGGTGCAGGCGCAGGCGACGGCCACGACGACGACGAGGGACCCGCTGACGCGCATCCGCCGAGCGTATATGCGGCGCCCATGCTCGCGCTCGTCCTCGCTGTCGTCCACGTCGCTGCCGTTGATCCTGTCGCGCCATCGATCGCACGGGTCGAGGCGCCGGCGGTCGTCACCGTCGTCGCCTTTGGCAAGAGCGTCAACGTCGACGAGGCGGCGTGGGCGAAGCTGCCGGTGACGACGACGACGGCGAAAGACAAAGACGGCACCAGCCACACCTACGCCGGCGTCACCGTCCGCGCGCTGCTCGAGGCGCAGGGCGCGCCGTTCGGCGAAAAGTTGCGCGGGGCCGCCCTCGCCAACGTCGTCGTCGTCGAAGCCGCCGACGGCTACAAAGCCAGCTTCGGCGCCGCCGACGTCGACGCCGACCTCAGCGGCGACGTCGTCATCGTCGCCCGCAGCCGCGACGGCCAGGCCCTCGACGCAAGCCGCGGCCCGCTGCAGCTGATCGTCACCGGCGACAAGCGGCCGACCCGCCACGTGCGACAGGTGGTGCGAATCCGCATGCTCACCGTGCCCTGAGCGCCCG
>JANNAY010001660.1:0-4229 GCA_031384945.1 Deltaproteobacteria bacterium | reverse complement strand
TTCGCGCGCATCCCTGGGAAGAGCGGCGAGCTTGAGCAGCTTGAGTCGCACGTTTCATCGGGCAAGCTCTCGCCCGCCCAGGCCAACGAAGTCGCTGGCGTGCTGGGCCTCTCGCTCTCCGAAAGCCGTGCGGCTGAGTTGGCGAAGCAGGGCGGCTCCGTTGGCACCCAGAGCTATGGCGCTTCGACGCAGAGCGCTGCGCCTGAGCCTGCCATCGCGTTCCAATCCCGGCACAAGACCTGGAACCTCGTCGACGTCAGCAAACCGCTCGCCGACGGAGCACTCTTCGGAAATCGCTGCTCTGTGCTGCTCAGTCGCGACGTCGGTGGCAAGTACAAACAGGCGTTTGAGGGGACCCTTGTCGGCGGACCAACGCTGAAAGACCCCAACTCGGCGTTCTTGGTGAAGCTCGATGACGGCGATACCCAGCCGATTCCCAAAGAGCTGCTCGCAGGGCTGCGCGTCGACCCGCAGCAATCGAAAGTCCGTGCAGGGTTCGAGGCCAAGTACGCGACGTGGAAACCCGCCGACATCGATCCCATCTTTGGGATGCCCAGCAAGGTGTCATTGCTTGGGCAGCAGGCGGCGGTTCTGTTTCGCGACCCCGAGAACGGCTTCAAAGAAACCCGCCTGGAGGGAAAGGTCACTGACGTCCCTCGATACGGAGTTGACGACAAGCTGAGCTACACGCTTGAACTCAAAGACGGCACGACCAAGACCTTCGACAAATCGTTGCTCCTCGACGCGCGCATTCGAATCTGAGTTCTTGCGTTCAGCAGCTGTGTCGGTGAGAGCGCAGTTGAATTCGGATCGGTCCTGGCGCCGATCGACGACGACGACGACGACGACGATGATGACGACGACGATGACGAGAGCACGAGAGCCGTGCGCTCACTTGTCCTTGTCTTCCTTGTCCTTGTCCTTGTCTTCGGCAGAGCTGCTCGGTTCTGCGGCTGGTGGCGCCTCGCTCGGCGGAGCGGCGGGCGCGATGATGGGTGCCGTGACCGGCGCCGTGCTTGGGGCCCTGCCCGACCATGGCCTCGCGCCTCTGGCGTAAGTCAGGTACGTCATCACCGCGCCGAAGGTGCCAAAAAGGACAGTGATGGCGACGGTGATCAGCCACCGGCGGTGAGCTGCTTCCTCGCTGTCTCGCGGGGCGGCGGGTTTGAGTACCATCGAGGCACCCTATCGCACCGTTCTCACAGGCAGACCTCGGTCTTTGTGGCGACGACAGCTCCCGACGTGCTGCCCATCTCGCGCATCCGCTCGTGCTTCCGCGGCGATGGCGTCGTCGTCACGCGGCCGGAGCGCGCTACTCGTTGGAAGGCACCGGCGCGTCGGCGACGACGCCGTCGTCGGGCAGCGCCGGCCCGCGGCTCGTGGTGCCGTCGGGCGCGATGACCCAGAGCGGGGCGGTGGCGACGTGCGGGCTGCCGCCGCTGCTGAACAACAGCCCGTCGGGACCGATGACGGTTGCTTTGCTGGCGGTGGCGAGCTCTTGGCCGAACTCGATGCGCTCCAGGATGCTGCAGGTGAACAAATAAATCTGCGCGCTGTCTTGACACAGCACTGGTGCGACGCTGTTTCCGAACATGGTCGGCGTCACCCGGCCGCCGCCCCAGCCTACTCTCGTCGGGCCGCGGGTCTCGGCTTCGGGAGACCCGAGGCGCAGCACACCGGCATTTCCATGCCCGACCAACACCAACGACTCGACACAGAAATCGGCCGAGATGCGATCTTTCAAGACAGCGGCGACCTGCGGCGCCGACGTCGCTTCAAACGCCAGCGTCGCGGGCTCGGCGGCGAGGCGTTCGGCGTAGGCGTGGCTGCCGCGGTCGTCGTCGTCGTCTTGCCACACGACGACGCGCACGCGCGTCACCCGCCCTGCCCGCGCCGCGGGGAGCACGCCCTCGACAGCGGTGGCGCAGGCGGTGGCGAGCAGCAGCGTGGCGAGCCACAAGAGTTTCAACGACGGCCTCGATGACGACGACGGAGACTACGTGCCCGTGCCCTCTCGTTCCCTCCCGGAGACACGCACCAGATGATGCCATCCTCTCGCCACCTTGAGCAGATACCAGACCCAGCTGCGCTGCGAAGATTGTGCGTTTCTCTTGCCATTCTCCACGAGATCGTCAGTCCTGAATGGGAGTATCGGTATTTCTCGTTTGACCCAGCATGGGCGCCCGGCGAAGAGATGGCGTCCATGCGCAACGGCAGCGGCGACGACTGGTTCATCGGCTTTTCAACCGGCGGTGCGCTCATCAACGGCTTTGCGCACGAAGCCGCGATGTCGCCCACCGAACCGGCGCGCGCTGTGGGCGGGCATGTTCATGGGAGTCCCGCCGTCACTCGCGCGCTTTCGCGACGAGCCCGCGTTCTCTCCTGAAGACACGACGTTCTGCCTGTGGTGGGACGCGGCGCGGCCGGGATGGCAGACCGGCGTGAGCGACTGGCCACCGGGCGACGATCCGGATGGGTCGGCGACGCTGCTGTTCGCCCTCGACGGTCGCGCCGAGACCTACCAGACGCACGCACGGGAGTACTTTGAAATCGAAGTTTCAACCGACATCATCAACCTCATTTTTGCGCATCGTCCGCTCTCCAAAGAAGTGATCTCATCCATCAATCCCGACGCAGACGCCGACGACGTGATGCGCTCGGCCCGCGCCGCACGCTATGGAGCATAACCTGGCGCTGCGGATCTTCGTCGTCATGGCCGAGACGACGTCAGCGGCCACGGCGCCGCTGGTGAATCTCGGCCCGCTGCTGCGGAGGTCGCGGTAGAACGTCGCCCGCAGCACCAGTGATGACGAAGATGAAGGCCCGTTCATGAGCAGCTCTGCAAAGGCCTTGTCACGTCGTCAGGCGCTCGCCGCCGGCGTCTCTTCGTTGTTGCTCGCAGGACTGCCGCGGGCGCGGGCGCAAGGTGCGGCGACGCAGGCGGGGCCGCGCTACTTCGTCACGCTGTTTCTGCGCGGCGGCATCGACGCCATCTACACGACCGATCCGAAGACCCGGGCCGACGTCGAAGCCCGCGTCGACGTCCCCTACGGCGCCAACGCCATCGCCAGCGCCGGCAACGTCGCGCTGGGTCCCCACTTCGCCCCGCTGACGAAGTGGGCGCCGCAGATGTCTGTGCTGCGCGCGGTGCAGGTGAAGACCGCGAACCACGAGAGCGGGGCGTACCAGGTGCTGCGCATGCGCACCGACGTCACGCCGCACATGCCGTCGATCTACGACGTCATCGGCATGACCCGCGATTCGCAGCCCCTCGGCAGCGTGCTGCTCGGCGATCTCGCGGCGTCGAACCACTCGCCCGGCGCGCTCGAGGCGTCGACCGGCAACAAGAACCCGAGCCCCCTCGAAGCCATCGACGGCCTCGATGACGAAGACCTCGCCCTGCTCGCAAAGGCGTACCGCGGACACGAGAAAGACATCTCGTCGTGGGTTGTGTCGCCTGAAGCCACGCGCACGCGCGAGTACGTGGGCCAGGCCGCGTCGTTCTTCGAGCAGGTGGGCCGCGTGCCGCGTTTCCGCGGCGACGACACCTGGACGCGCAGCAAGAAGGGCAAGCCCGCGCAAGCCGCTGAAGATTTGCAGCGCACGCTGTGGCTGCTCGAGAACGATCTCGCGCGCGGCGTGTGCGTGAAGATCTTTTTCGATTGGGACAGCCACTTCAGAAACGCCGACAAGCAGACGCAGGCCAACGCTGACTTCGTCTCGCTGCTCGATCAATTTTTGAGCGGGCTCGCGGCGAAGAAGAACGCCCATGGTTCGCTCGCGTCGCAGACCGCCGTCGTCGTCACCAGCGAGCTCGGCCGCTTTCCGATCATCAACGGCGACCTGGGCAAGGATCATTGGCCCGAGGCACCCATGATGTTTTTTGGGCCGCACTTCGCGGGCGGCAAAACATGGGTGCCCACCGGCAAGATGATGGAGGGCCTGCCCGTGTCGCCGACGACGGGCGCACCAGGAAAGGCGGGCGCCGTGAACCTCTTGCTCGACGATGTCGGCACCACTCTTGTACACATGGCCGGCATGAACCCGACGCTCTTTGGTTACAACGGCAAGCGGCTGCGCTTTTTGGAGCGCGCATGAGCAGCTCTCTCGGTTCTGTCAGCAGCGTCGTCGTTCTCGTCGCCGTCTTCACGCTCGCCAGCGCGACGGCGTGCTCTCGCGGTGAACAATCATCCACCCCTGAGTCGAAGCTCGTCGCCGACCTCTATCTC
>JANNAY010001654.1:0-7347 GCA_031384945.1 Deltaproteobacteria bacterium | reverse complement strand
CACGGCCCGCCGCGGCCGGAGCGCCAGGGCGCCGCTTCGTCACTCTTCAGACTTCTCCGGCAGCTGCTTCGGCGCCTTCTCCGACGACGACGGCGGCAGCGCTTTCTTCTCGTCGCCTCCGGAGCCAGGCGGCAGCTCGATCTTGGTGCCGCGCCACAACGAGAACGCGCCCTGCCGCTTGTGGCTCACCGTCGGCATCGACAACTCTTCAGCGATGGTGCGCGAGGCGATCTCGAGGATCGAGGCCTTGGCGCGTTCGGGGGCGACGACGGCGCGCGACAGCGGCTTGAGGTCGGCGATCGGCACCGCGAACGGCACGCCGCTCTCGGGAAAGAACGTGAGATTTTGATCAGGGCGAATCTGCAAATGCTCGCGCAACAAGTCGTAATCGACCCGCGGCAACAAGCCCATGCCCACTGGACAGAAAATCTGCGGATAAATTTCGGTCATCGGCGCCCCGAAAGGGATGCCATGCACCCCGCGCCGGTTGATCACGATGATGTGTTGCTCGGTGAGCACCGCTTCATAGGTGCGCAAAATCGCCGCTGGCAGCAGGTATACAAGTTTCTGAAACCAGCGTAGCCGATCGAGATCGATCAACAGCGCCGTGGTCGACGACGACGACCGCGGCAGCCGCGCCAGCTTCAGCTCGACGTCGAGCGACTCGATGCCGAGGGGCTTCACATCGACGGGCGGCGGGATGATGCCGTCTTTGCCTCTGACGGTGACGTCGACGAGGTCTCTGATGTCGACGGCGTCTTCTTCGACCATCAAGCGCTCGGTCTTGCCGGTCGAGCGCGGGTCTTTCGCGTCTGACGTGCCGTAGAAGAGCACCGACTCGTCGGTCTTGAAGGCGGCGCCGCAGCTCTCGAGGGCGATCGGATGGCGAAAGCCCCACTCGACGAGCAGGTGCTTCTGCGTCGGCACGAACACCTTCATGCCCGGCGTGTCGGCGAGCAACTGGGCCACGTGCCGCGGAATGGCCTCGCAGGTGACCAGCTGAATTTCGCGCGGCTTGCCCGAGAACAGCGACGTGCGCGCCGACATCGCCGACGTCACACGGGCGCGCACCTGCCGCGACCACAGGTAGCGGCAGAGCATCTTCGAGAGCCCGACCTCGCAGCGGATGACGAGGGTGTCGTGGGCTTCTTGTTGTTTCTCGGCGTCGCTCAACGGCCGCGGCGACAACCCGAGGATCAAGTCGCGCAGGTGAATCTTGCGTCCGAGCTTTCTGCGGTCGGCGCCGGCCTCGCCGTAGAGCACGAGGTCGACGACGTCAGCGACGAGGTCGGTGGGGTCGCTGAGGTCGTAGCCGAGGGGCGACCGTCGATCGCGAAACGGCACGAAGTGTTGCTCGGTGCCCGTGAACGCACGCCCGCGGTGCAGGCGCGCGGCCTGGGCGGCGCGGTCGGCGGCGAACGACCCCTGGGTCTCGAAGCGCACCATCATTTCGCGACCGCCGCGCTCGCTGACGGTCTCTTGGATCTCGAGCGACGCCAGAATCTCGTCGAGCGACACCTCGCGCGAGTAGGCGCGAAAGAAGCCGACCGCGCGGGCGACGTCGGGAAAGAACAAGGCGAGGCGTCTGCCCATGACCACGCCGCGTTCGTCGGCGCTGAGGCCGGGGCAGTGGGTGCGTCCTTGTCCGAGAGAGACCGGCTCGAGCGACATCGGCACCCACCGTACCAACGAAAAAGCCCCAAAGTGCCAAGAGGAAGCGTGCTCAAAGGCGTGCGGTGGGTGTCCGGGTCGAGGTGGGCGTCCACGGGTGGAGGTGGGCGTCCACGCCCGCTCCGGGGGCGAAGCCCCGCTGGCAGTCGGCCAAAGTCGCGCCTAGGCTGACGACGTGGGCTGGATCCTTCCCAAGGGCGGAATTCCCGAGCTGGCGCACGCCATCTCGCGAAATCTCTACGGCAAGCCGCCGAAAGAGCTGACGAAGCCCGAGCAAGACATCGTCGTTGCCTGGATCTCCGGCCGCGCGCCGGTCACCGAGGCCGAGGTCCGGCGCGACCTGTTGAAAGACTGGGTCGCGAGCAACGAAGAGGCGGGCGCGACGTTCGAGAAGAAGAGCGGGGGTCCGCCGCCGCCGTCGTCGACGACGCAGACGCGGTCGGTGTCGTCGTCGGCGCTGGGCGTTCGTCTGTCGTCGGCGTCGTCGACGACGAAGCCGCAGAGGTCGCCGACGCCCTTCGCGGCCGAGTCGAACGCGACCATCACGATGTGGGAAGGCGCCCTGCGCGTCGACGACAACGCCGCCTTCCGCGCGCTCGCCAAGAAGGCCACGATGCCCTCTGGCTCAGGTGCCAGCACGTCGCTGCGCGAGGTGAAGTTCATCATCACCGGCGCGTCCACGTCGTCCCCGCAGATCGCGTTTCTCAACACCAACGCCTACGAGATGCACCACGCGTTCGCCAAGGGCGCCCTCGGCGCCAAAGACTCCCTCGAAGAATTCAACGCCCGCGCCTACTTCGCCGCCGACCGCGACGTCGTCTGCGGCAGCGTCGTCGCTGTTGAAGGCGAGACTGAGAAATTTGCGCTGCAGTTCTTGCCCACCGACCCGATGACGGCGCCGCTGATCGCGCTGTCGTCGTCGTTGGTGCAAGACCGCGCGCCGTTCTTGCGCGATCAGCTCGTCTTTCACCCGACCGGACAGGGCCAGCTCGACGTCGCCAACAGCGTGACGGCGAAAGCGCTCGGGCTGCCCGTCGTCGAGACCCCCGCGCTGCTGGGCGACGTGCCGTTCGCGCCGCTCAACACCGGCGTGGGCTTCGGCGTCTTGCGCATCCTCGACGGCAGCGAGCCGCGTCCGGCGACGGCGAAAGACGTCGTCGTGTTCACCAAGCTGCCCAACGATGTCGCCCACACGGCAGGCGTCATCACCGTCGACCCGCAGACGCCGCTGTCGCACGTGAACCTGAAGGCGAAGCAGAACCAGACGCCGAACGCGTACATCAAAGACGCCACCGACCTCGCCGACATCAAGAGGCTCGAAGGCAGCGTCGTCCGCTTCGAGGTCACCGCCGAGGGCTACGACATCCGCGCCGCCACCGCCGCCGAAGCCGCCGACCACATGGAAAAATTGCGGCCGGCGACGTCGACGACGCCGCCGAAGAACACGCAGACGAAGACGCCGGCGCCGCTGTCGACGTTGGCGCACGCGCAGCTCGATGCCTTTGGTGCGAAGTCGGTCAACGCCGCCGAGCTGCAGAAAATTTTGCCACCCGAGAACCGCGTCGACGGCGTGGGCGTGCCCTTCGACTTCTACGACGCGTTCATGAAGCAGTCGGGCCTCGACACAGCGATCCAGACGCTGATGGCCGAGCCGCGGTTTCAAAACGACGAGACGTACCGCAACAACGCGCTGAAGAAGTTTCGCCGCACCGTGCGCGACACGCCGATCCCCGCGGCGCTGCAGCAGCGCATCGACGACGTCGAGAAGAGCTTCCCGCCGGGCACTGTGTTGCGGCTGCGCAGCTCGACCAACAACGAAGACCTCGACGGCTTCAACGGCGCCGGCCTCTACGCCTCGCGCACCTGGGACCCAAGCGCGCCCGCCGAGCAACGCGGCCCGCAAAAGAGCTCGTTCGGCGACGTCATGAAGGATGTCTGGTCGAGCTTGTTCAGCTTCCGCGCCGTCGAAGAGCGCACCTTCCACAAGA
This sequence comes from Deltaproteobacteria bacterium, assembly GCA_031384945.1. Classification (GTDB taxonomy): domain Bacteria; phylum Myxococcota; class UBA727; order UBA727; family VGSZ01; genus VGSZ01. The sequence continues at coordinate 3,688 of JANNAY010001654.1, read as the reverse complement.
TCGATCACGCAGCGACGGCGATGGGCGTCTTGGTTCACCCGTCGTATGGAGACAAAGAATCCATCGCGGGTGTCGCGATCTCCAAGAACATCTATGACCCGAAGGGCGGCGGCTTCTACGTCAACGTCCAGCCCGGTGATGACGGCGTCACGAGCCCCGGCAAGGGCGCCCGTCCCGAAGAATTGCTGTTGCGCAAAGATTGGCGATCTGGATCTTTCGTTGCACACACGCTGCAGAAGTCGTCGCAGTCGAATTCGTCGCAGCCGCTGCTGACGCCGAAGCAGCAGCAAGAGCTGGCGTCGCTGCTCGAGAAGATCGAGACGCACTTCCGCGGCGTCTACGGCAAGCAGGCCGACCCCGCGTTCGCGATGGACGTCGAATTCGTCGTCGACAACGACCGCATCCGCGTGGTGCAAGCCCGGCCGTGGGTCGACGGCTGACGTCGTCTCTGACAACGTCGTTCGTGTCGTCGTCGGCGCAGGCAAGAAACGTGAGCGTGTCCGTGACTGCCCCTTTCGCCCCTCCCGCCCTTGCCCTTCCCCCGGATGGGGTTCGCATCACCGAGTTCGCCGCCCGGCCGGGTGTGCGTGACGCGATGGCGTTGCGACAACAGTGCGGCGACGCGTTTCTGCTCCACCACGCCCGGCCCGTCGGCAGCGCGGTGCCACAGCGCACCCGAGACACGCACGCTGAAGACACGCCGACGAGCGAACTCGTCTTTCGCCTCTATGTCGTGCAGCGGCAGAGTGCGGCAGCGCCGCCGCGCACGATCTCTCTGGGCCGCGTCGACGGCAACGACATCGTCGTGCGCGACGAGACCATCTCGAAGCAGCACGCGGTCTTCACCGAGCTGCCCGGCGGCGCGTTGGTGCTGCGCGACGTCCGCAGCCGCAACGGCACCTTCGTCAACCAGAAGCGGCTCGGCAGCGAAGCCTGCAACGTCGCCGACGGCAGCGTCATTCGCTTCGGCAGCGTCTCGATGGTGTTGCTCGACGCCCGCGGCCTGAGCGAGCTGATCGCCCGCCTCATCCGCTGAGGCTCAGGCGACCGGCGCGCGGCCCGCCATCATGGCGTCGACGTCGGCGGCAAAGGCGACGTCGGCGTTGCGCATCGACGCGTTCGTCATGCCCGCGATGCGCAAGGTCGCGCGGACCGTCAGCGAGACGCTCGCCTCGGTGCCGAGGTGAATGCTGCCGTGCTCAATGAGGCCCAAGACCTTCTTGCCCCACATGGCGGTCTGCAGGCGCTTCGGCAGCGAGGCCGCGGGCAGGGCCCCTTTGACGTCGAGGGCGATGAAGCGCGGCCACCGCGTGCGGGAAAATTCGTCGTCGAGCCAGGCGCGCCAGATGGGGTTCTTCTCATCGGTGAGGTGGCCAACGATGCGGACGCCGACGACGTCGAACTCGGCGCGGCTGCGGCGCCACACCGTAAACCAACCGGCGTCGTGCAAGAGAACGTCGTCGACAAAGAGGGTCATCGTCGACGAACACGCTTCCACAGCGCGCTCGCCTGATCGATGGCAAAGGCGAAGGGAAACGTCAGCGGCAAGCGCCACCAGACGTCTTTGGCACCGTTGAAGGTGCCGCCCTCGACGACGAAGTCAGCGACGTCGGGGTCGACGACGACGTCGAGGCGGCGAAACCAGTCGAGCGCGCGCAGCAGCTGCGCCTTTTTCGCCGACGCCTTCACCTTCGTCTGCCCCGGTCGCGGATCGATGAAGCAGAGGTAGACCGCGAACATCGTCAGCGAGTAGCTGCCGACGTCGACGCCGAGGTCGATGCCAGTGTGCAAACAGACGCCGAGCCACACCGCCCACCACCGCAGGCGCGGCACGGCGAAGCCGACGATCAACACGGCTTCGACGCCGACGGTGAACCAGGCGATGACGGCGTAGAACGGGCGGAACTCGACGAAGGGCACGAGAAAGTCGAAGCCCTGCTCATGCAGCCGCGTGACCTGCTTCGTGATGCCGTGGGCCAGCAAGTGTCCGGTCGACCACCCATCCGAGAGCTTCACCGCGACAGAGAACACGTAGATGACGACGATCTGCGTCTGCATGAGGCGCAGCCAGAACGCCGTCCGCGTCTTCGGCGCACGCTTCCAGACGAGCGCGTCGACCGAGCAGCGATCGCCGCAGGGGCTCGCTGCAATGAGAAGTCCGAAGCAGGCCAGAGCAAACAAATTGTGCTTGAAACCGGCCGGATCGACCAACAACAACCACCAGCAGCAGCCCGCGAACACCAGGCTGGCGAAGCGTGAGAAGACGCCGCAGGCGACAAAGACGGCGACGACGAGGGCGGCGCCTTCGACGTTGCAGTAGGCGTCGTACGACGGCGCTGGCAACCAATCGCTGGCCAACACACCGGGGGCGAAGTTGCCCGCTTTGTACCGGTGCAACGGCAGTCCGAAGTTGAAGCCGCCCTGCACCAGGCGCGGGATCGGCGAGGTCAGACCGGTGAACTTGCAAACTCCTGAAATGCCAAAGAACAGCCGCAACAGTCCATACAAGAAGGCATCGCTCGGCTGCAGCAGCCAGCGCGAGAGCGAATCCCCGAGCGACCGCGCAGAGAGCAGAGGGCTCATCGCAGGGCCCGGCGCACGGTCTCTCTCAGCACAGCGCGCTCGCTGCGCCGGGTGACGACGACGGCTTCGACGGCGACGTCGTTCTTGCGGGCGTCTTTCGCGGCGACCACCAACAAGCGGGCGATGAGGTCGTCGTAGGCGCCTTTGCCGTAGCCGTACTGCTCATCGTCGTTGCCCGGTCGCACCGCCCGCGGCACCCGCGTGGTGCCCTTGTGCTTCCACGGGCGCGAGCGGCCCTTGTCGTCGACGAAGCGCACCTCTTCGACCTTCACCTCGAGCACGTACGGAAACATGCCCCAGGCCCAGCGGCTGTCGTCGTTGACGAGGCCGCGGACGCCGACGACGGCCCAGCCGGCGACAAAGACGCAGAAGGCGACGACGGCGACGACCTGCCGCCAGCGCGGCACGCTCAACGTCTCAGGCGGCGCGGCCACTGCGTCCGCCGGTGCGTCGCTCGAGGTCACCGCTCTTGCCCTTGCCGAGAAACTCTTGCTCGAGCTCTTGCGTCGACAAGCGCGTGCGCTCGGCGAGGTCGCCGATCTCTCTGGCGACGACGGCGAAGCCGCGCCCTTGCTCGCCGGCCTGCGCCGACAAGATCGAGGCGTTCAGCGCCAGCAAGTGAATGCGCTTGGCGATGCTGCGGATGGTCTTCAAGAAGTCGGCGACGGCGCGCTGCCGCTCGGCCTGCACCTGATCGGCGAGCTGAATGATGTCTTGCTCGATCGACGACAAACCCAAGAACGCGGTGTTGCCTTCGCTGGCGGCGATGCCGCAGACGACGACGGCGATGGCGTCGCCGTGCTGCAACACCGGCTTGGCGACGACGAGCACGGGGCTGTCGCCGACGTCGGCGCTGCCGGCGAAGACCTCGCCGCGCACCTGACAGACCGTGATCAGCTCGCGCGGCAAGACCGCAGCGCCCTCTTTGGCGAGGCCCGGCGCCGACGACACCAGCTGGCGCTCGCCGCTGAAGACGCCGACGGCGAGGCCGGCGGATTGCGCGACGTCGTTCAACAGATCGGCCATCGTGTTGAGCGACTTGCCGCCGACGCGGGCGACGCCGTCGGTCACGACGAGGCCGCCTTCGCGCCTGATCAGTGCCAGC
>JANNAY010001640.1:0-5413 GCA_031384945.1 Deltaproteobacteria bacterium | reverse complement strand
CACCCCCGAAATTCGGGGCTGGGGGTTTCTCCGACGAGCAACGCATTTGTTTGCGCTGAGCAACACGGAGTTGTGCATCTACCCAACCCAGGTTGTGGGTCGATCACGGACCGACGTGGCCCTTCGAGGTCGACTGCGAGTCCTTCTTCTTGCCCAGGGTCTCTTCGACAGAGCGCGTGGCGCGGTCGACCTCTTTGTTCACCGACCTCTGCAGATCGACAGCACCCTTGCGCGCCGGCGAGACGGCGGCGTCGACGGCGCGCTGCGCAGCCGCCTTCAACGCAGCGACAAAAGCGTCGACGTTGACGTTCTCGATCTTCGGCTCGAGCACCGTGCCCACCACGCGACACTCGACAGGGAGCTCTTTCGCCGCCACCTGCAGCGAGGTCAACGTCGACGGCGCGACGTCGATCCGGGCGCGCAGGTCGAGCTTCGTGTCGAGGCCGACGTGCCCGGTGAGCGTGAGCGGACCAAAGCGCGTGTCGACGACGACGGGCTCGTCGGCGCGAAAGCTGCCCTTCACGAAATGCACAGTGAAGCTCGCGTCTTTCACCGACGCCGACAGCGACTTCGCAGCGACGGCGTCGACGGCGGCCTTATCGACGCCGGGGATGCCGCCGATCATGCCGATGGTGCCTTTGACGATGTCGCTGACGACGTCGACGGCGCCGAAGCGGGCGCCCTTCGTCGAGAACGTGATCGGACCATCCAACGACGACAACAGCGCCTCGAGCGTCAGCCCGCCGGCCTTGAGCTCCCCGCGCGCTGACAGCGCGCCCTCGACGTTGCCGGTGGCGGCTTTGAGCGGCGCCAACAGCTGCGCCAACGACAGCTCGGTCAACGTCAACGCCAACGTGCCCGACGGCGGACGCAGCGATCCATCGACGACGCTGCCGGCCAACGACGCCGACCCGCCGAACAGGCGAAACGTCGCGGGGTTGAGCTTGATGCGCCCGCCGTTGGTCAGCGTCAGCCGCACATCGACGTCGTCGAGGGGGGCCTTCCACAAGGTCACGCGCGCCGACCGAACGCGGGCGGTGCCGACCAGGCCAAGCAAGATGCGCCGCCACCGCGTCGTCAAACCCTTGTCGTCAAAGATGGCGCCGGGGTCGCCGGCGTCTTCGAGCGAGCGCGTCAACGTGCCGGGACCGCCGAGCTCGTGCAGCGACGCGTCGACGACGAGGTCGGCGCCGCGCTTCTTCTCGAACAGCAGCGCGCCTTCTTCGCCCGGCTCGTCTGATGTGGTGCGCAACCAGAGATCGTTCAAGACCGCGGTGACGCCGACGTCGAGGCCGCCCTCTGCTTCGTGACCGGGCACCTGCGCGTCGCCGGGCTTGCCGCGCGTCTTGACGCTGACGTCGACGACAGCACCGCCGGTGCCGAGGGTCTTTTGCTGTGCCAGCTCGAGCTCGCTGCCCTTCAAGTGAAACGACCAGGCGCTGTCTTCGGCGCCGAGGCGTCCGTCGACGCTGATGGCGACCTTGCCGCCTTTGACGGTGCCCGAGAGCGCGTCACGCAACAGCGGCGACAGCGCCACCGCGTGTTCGAGCTTCACCGTGTTCGACTTCACGTTCAGCGCCAGGAGGTCGACGCCACCGGGCTGCAGGATCAACGCGCCGCTCAACTTCACGCCGCGGGGAAACTCGGCGACCACCTCGGCGTCGATGCGGTTCAAGCGCTCTTTAGCGTCGTCGTCGTCGACGCCAGCGCTGGCGTCGGCGAAGCGGCCGTCGCGCGCGCCATGGGCCCGCAGGTTCAGGTGCTCGCCGCTCTTCTTGCGCACGGCCTGGCCAACAGCGATGCCGGCACCGTCGAGGTTCAAGACAAGATCGACAGTGTCGGGCGTGACCTCTAACCGGCCCACGCCGTGGCCGTCGAGCTTCAGCGCCTTTTTGTCGACGTCACGCAGCACCGGAATCAGATCGACGGCGCGGCCAAGATCGTTGACGGTGATGCCCAGCGACAACGACTCGATCTCTTCGATCACCGGGTGTCGCAGCGTCATCCCGCCTTTGATCGCGACGCCGGCGCCTGTGAATTCAACGTCTTTGACGTCGGTGGCGCCGCTGTCGATGTCGTAGCTGACGACGGCGCTGAGGTCGGCGACGACGCGTTCGGTGCCGCCTTCGAGCGAGGGCGCGACTTCGCGTCCGTGCAATTTCAAACCGACGTCGCACAAGCCCTTGCCGTCAGAAGACCAGTCGACGCCGACGTCGACGACGCCGCTGTCGAAGACGGGCGGCCAGGCAAACACATCGCTGAGCTTCGCGATCTCGAGGCCCCGGGCGTCGAAGCGCGCGCGCGACGCGGGCAGCGGCCAAAAGCCGAGGTCCATCGGCAACCGGTCGACGTGCAGGTCGAGCTTCATCGACGCCGCCGGACCGTCCCAGTCGGCGGTGACGACGCCGTCGAGGGGACGCCCCGGCCCGGCATCTTTCACAAACACCTTCACCTTGTGGACGGCGAGCTCGACGCCGCTGTCTTCGTCGTAGAGCTCGACGCGTCCGTTGCTGACGCTGAGCAACGACAGCACGCCGCCCTCGATGTCTTTCGGATCGAACGGCGGCAGCTTCTGCAAGACATCGAAGACGTCGAGGCCGCCGTGCACGTCGCGGCGCACGCGCAGCACGCCATCGCGGATGGTGATCTCTTCGAGCTCGAGCGTGTTGCCGAGGCTGAGCAGCGCTTTGTCGAGGCGAAACCGCAGCTCGAGCTCGGGCATCACCAACATCGCCGGCTCGCCCGCCGTGTCTGACGACAGCTCGACGCCACTCACGGTCACGGCGAGCGTCGGAAACACGCGTCCCTCGACGTGGGCGACCGTGAAGCGGCGCCCGAGCTTCTCGCTGGCGATCTTCTCGATGCGCGAGAGGTTGCGGTTCACCAGCGCCACGGGGTTCAACAAGAACGGCAAGACGGCGATGAAGACGACGATGACGCCGACGACGCCGACGGCGATGAGGACGCGGCGCCTCCGGTTCACCATGCCTGCAACGCTACCCGCTCGATCTGCGTGCCGCGAACCGCCGCGGCATTCCGCAAATCAGCCCACCTTCGAGCCGGCAGATCTGTGCATCTTGCACCGCGTCGAAGGCCGATGCTCGTCGTCACCGTGGCTTGCGGGCCTCGCCACAGGTGTGCATGATGAAACCATGACTGCCACCGCGAAGAAGCGTCCTGCGGCCGTGAGCGAAGAAGAAGCGCAAGAAACGGCGCGCGTCGCCTCTCTCACGTGGCTCATCGCCGAGCTGAAGGCGGGCGGCGCCGTCGACAAAGACGCCTTTGCCCGGCTGTTTCACAAGGCGCAGCGCGTGCTTGAGCTCGACGACACCGAGGTGGCGCGCGCGCTCCAGATTTCACGGCCGACGGTGGGGCGGTGGGCGCGGGGTGAGTCGGCTCCGCATGCGTTGGGTCGCAAGCCGGCGTTGATGTGGTTGGCGAAGCAGGCGGGGCACAAGCTGCTGGCGCACAGCGCTTGATGTTTCTTCAGTTTTGATTCGTTGACACGTCGCCGAATCAAACGCTGCGCAGCTTGACGGTCTTGTCATCGAAGCGCGCGACCACCTCGAGCTTTCCGCCAAGCGCTTCAACGTACTTCCGCAGCGTCGAGACAAGATGATCGTCGCGTGCTTCAAAGCGAGAGACTTGGCTCTGCGTCGTGTCCAACGTCGCCGCGACCTCGGTCTGCGGCACATTCGCGAGCTCGCGCAGCTGCTTGAGATCGAGCTCGAGCAGCGTCTGTTGCACCGCGGCATCGACACGAGAACGCGACTCGGCGGACAACGTCTCACCACGAAGCTTCTTCCAGGATCCAAACGTCGTCTTTTTCGTCGTCATGTGAAATCCCTATGGCTACTCATCATCGTAGTACTGTGCTGCGCCGTATTCGAGCCAGTGATCCCAAGCGGTGTCGGCGACGGAGATCGCCTCGGCGTAGAAGATCGATTGCTTCACGCCCTCTTTGTTCCCGCCGCAGAGCACGACTGCGTTTCGTCGTCGATCGAAGCGGTAGAAGACGCGAAGCGGGCGTCCTTGGGCTTGCACGCGAAGTTCGCGCAGCCCGCCGCCGTGACGAGAACCGTTCACGGCGCTGCAGTACGGGTGGTCGAGATTCACGCCCACCCGCTCAAGCAGGTCGACGTAGTGCGCGACCTTCTCCCGATCGGCCTCGTCGAGGTCACGGAACCAATCCGTGAACGCGTCAGTCGTGATTACCTCCGCCAAAGGCCCTCCAGAATACCTCGCAGAGCATAGTCCTCTCAGCGCATATCGGCAAGGCACCGACAGATCGCGGATTCACCGACCTGACTCGCAGCCCAACAAGCGCAGCGTCCCGCGCTGGCAGAGCTGGCCGGCTGCAGCGAGCGCCCTGACCTGCTGGCAGGCCGCGGAGTCGGGAAGCAGGGACGACAGGTCGACCAGGCAGAGGTCTGGCGCGCCATCTTCACGCACGACCAAAAGTTCACCGATCGATTTCAAATTTGGCAGATGGAGTTCTTCCAGAAACTCACTTTGAGCGATTGAAATCAGCGTCGCGCTGGTGACGGATGGGAACGACAGCACCCGCATCCTCGGCGTGGAGATCGTCGTGATCTCGCCGTCGGCGATGAGGCCTTCCAGACCGAAGGTGTCCTGTAAATTGTCGTCCACTGAGCCGTAGCTGAAATTGTGTGTGTGCAGCTCTCGCCCATCGATGGGAGCGAACGTTGATACGTCGGGAAAGATCGATTGCCAGTTGCACGCAAAGTTCTGGGGATCGGCGACAAAGTCGCGCAGATCCCTGTCGCCCTGGATGCCCACCGAGTCGCCATCGCGGCAGCTGGGGACAGCCGCATCCAGATCGGAAGCAAGAGCGCGCGCGACATGGAGACCCCTTACAAAGAAAAAGACGCCGTTGCCGGCGTCTTCTTCGATCCTGGAACTGCGAAGCTCAGCGCTTCGAGAACTGGAAGCGCTTGCGGGCGCCGGGGCGGCCGTACTTCTTGCGCTCGACGGCGCGCGAGTCGCGCGTCAGCAGGCCGGCCTTCTTCAGGGCCGGGCGCAGCGTGGAGTTCGCCAGGCAGAGCGCGCGGGCGAGGCCGTGGCGCACGGCGCCGGCCTGACCGGCGAGTCCGCCGCCAGCGACGGTGGCGGTGAGGTCGTACTGACCCTTGACCTCGCAGGCCTCGAAGGGCTGAGCGAGGATCATGCGGAGCACTTCACGCTTGAAGTAGATCTCGATGCCCTTGCCATTGATGGTGACGGCGCCGGAACCCGGCTTGATCCACACGCGGGCAGCGGCTTCTTTGCGGCGACCGGTGCTGTAGTAACGATTGTTCGACATGGAGCTTTATCCTGTATCTTAAAGTTTGAAGGAAGAGGTGATCACTCAGCCAGCGTGAGCGGCTTCGGCTGCTGGGCGGCGTGGGGGTGA